>JAESRD010000241.1 GCA_016764835.1 Paracoccaceae bacterium
GTTGCCGTCTCAATTCGGGGGATCTGTTTGTGATTCTCGGAGAGGATTCGACGTATCAGACCCTGCCGGCGACGATCGAATATATCGACTTTATGAAAATCGAACGAACCGCCTATATGCGGATCCCGTTCAACATCGTTTTCGCCGTTTATATCCCCTTTTCTCTCGCCGTCATTATCCGCGGATTAATAACCGCCTGGACCGGATTTGCCGGGCGCGGCCCGCAACATGACAGCCATGCCTCGGCAGAAAGCCATGATTATGATTGAGCCATTCACACTTGCAATGATCATCATTGTCGCCCTAACGCTGATGGGCGGTTCTGTTGGTATATCAATGATCACCGGATCGCTAGTCTACTTGATATTCAAAGGTTTCGACACCTCGCTTGCCGCAGAAACAATGCTGCAAGGCCTGTTCAGCGGTTACACCCTTTTGGCAATCCCGCTGTTCATTCTTGCTGCCGACATCATGAATATCGGCTCGCTAGCCGATAAACTATTGCGCTTTGCTCAGGCTTTGGTTGGCAGGTTTCGCGGCGGGCTTGGCCATGTGAACGTTGTCTCATCACTGATCTTCTCGGGCATGTCTGGCTCGGCCGTGGCCGACGCCGTGGGCATGGGTAAAATCATCATCAACATGATGACGAAAGACGGTAAATATACAGCCTCTTATGCGGCGGCGATAACGGCGGCGACAGCGACTGTCGGGCCAATTATTCCGCCCTCAATCCCGATGGTGCTCTATGCGTTGGTCTCCGACCAATCTGTTGGATACCTCTTTGCGGCGGGCTTACTGCCCGGCTTGTTGATGGCTGTTTCAATGGCAATGATGAATTACACAATTGCCCGCAAACGGAACTTTCCCGTCGATGATGTCGTGCCATTGCGTGATTTGCCGGGCATCACTTGGCAGGCATTACCGGCGCTTATGTTACCCGTGATCTTGCTGGGCGGCATCTATGGCGGCGTCATGACGCCAACCGAAGCGGCGGCGGTTGCGGCAGCCTATGCGCTCACCATCTCGGTTATCCTTTACCGCTCGGTCGGCCTGCGCGATGTCTACAAAACCCTGCTCGGCAGTGCGCGTTCAACGGCGACAGTCGGCGTGCTGGTTGCGGGCGCGATTACGTTTAACTACGTAATTACCCGCGAAAACATACCCAATGCCATTGCCGATTATCTAACCCAGTTCGAGTTTTCGCGCATCGAGTTTTTGCTGGCGATTAACGCGTTAATCCTGCTGCTCGGCATGGTACTTGAAGGCGGCGCGATCTTGCTGATTATCATCCCCATTCTGATCCCCACTGTGGAATCTATGGGTATTGATCTGGTGCATTTCGGCGTTATCGCAGTGGTCAATGCTATGCTCGGGCTGATCACACCGCCCTACGGGCTGTTGCTGTTCATTGTGAACAACATTAGTGGCGCGCCGATGGGGGCCATCATCCGAGATATCTTACCGTTTATTCTGGCGCTGGTTATCGCGCTCGGCGTTATCACCTTCGTGCCTGACTTTGTGCTCTTCTTGCCGCGTCTACTTGGCTACCAAGGATAGATCATGAAAACCTCTATCGCCACAGTCTCTATTTCGGGCAATTTATCGGAGAAGCTTGAGGCGATCGCGGCCGCCGGATTTGACGGTATTGAAATCTTCGAGCAGGATTTTATCGCCCATGATGGCAACCCACGCGAGGTCGGCGCGCTGATCCGCTCCATAGGGCTGGAGATCACGCTTTTCCAACCGTTCAGAGACTTTGAAGGTCTGCCCGCGCCGCTGCGCGCCAAGGCTTTTGACCGCGCTGAGCGAAAGTTTGACCTGATGCAGGAGCTTGGC
The DNA here is from genome assembly GCA_016764835.1 of Paracoccaceae bacterium. The sequence continues at coordinate 1,837 of JAESRD010000241.1, forward strand.
ACTGATCTGGTTCTGGTCTGCTCGTCGTGCCACCCCGCTGCACTTGGCGGCATTGATCGCGCAGCGGCCGACTTTCATGAGCTGGGCGACAGGGCGGCAAAGCGCGGGCTGCGTGTCGGGTTTGAGGCTCTGGCTTGGGGCCGTCATGTCGATGACCACCGTGATGCATGGGAGATTGTCCGACGCGCGGATCATGCCAATGTCGGTCTGATACTCGACAGCTTTCATACCCTTGCCCGCAAGATCGACCCAGAAACCATCCGGCGTATTCCGGGCGACAAAATCTTCTTTGTGCAGCTCGCCGATGCGCCGCTTATCGACATGGATCTGCTCTATTGGTCGCGCCATTTTCGCAATATGCCCGGCGAAGGCGATTTGCCTGTCATTGATTTTATGAAAGCGGTTATGGCCACTGGCTATAGCGGCCCAATTTCGCTCGAGATATTCAACGACCAATTCCGCGGTGGTCGGCCCAAAACAATTGCCAAAGATGGGTATCGTTCGCTTATTTCGCTCATGGATGATGTGGACCGAGACGAAGCAACGGCCACGCGAACCAGCGTCAATATACCAAAACGTTCTGCCGTTAGTGGCATTGCCTTTGTCGAATTTGCTGCGCGCGGCAAAGACGCGGACGCTTTGGAAGCCATGTTATCTACTTTGGGCTTTCACCACTCTTATACCCATGTTGCAAAAAATCTGGCTCTGTGGACGCAAGGCGAGGTCCGTATCGTCGTCAACCGCGAGACGACAGGCAATGCAAGCAGCGCCTATGCAATGCATGGCACGACGGTCTGCGATATTGGCATATCCGTCGCATCGGCAACTGAAACAGTTGCGAGAGCCAAGCGGCTTGGCGACAATCCTTTTAAGCAAGTTATCGGCCCGGGCGAGTTGGATATCCCGGCGATCAGAGGGCTAAGCGGTAGCGTCCTTCATTTCATTGATGAAGCGAGCGGGTTAAACGATGTCTGGTCTGTCGAGTTTATCAAGACCGGCACAATTGATGCAGGCGTCGGCCTGAGCCGGATCGACCATCTTGCCCAAACTATGGGCTATGACGAAATGCTCAGCTGGTCGCTGTTCTACACGACGTTGTTTCAGATGCAAAAATCACCAATGGTTGATGTTGTCGATCCTGATGGGCTCGTGCGCAGTCAGGCGCTTGAAGCACCCGACGGCGCCTTGCGGATCACGCTTAATGGCGCGGAAACACACCGCACAATGGCCGGGAGCTTCCTTGCAGATAGCTTTGGGGCTTCGGTGCAGCATATTGCGATTGCGACGGATGATATCTTTGCAACTTCAGGGGCGTTGGCCAAACGTGGGTTTAAACCGCTGCCCATGTCAGACAATTATTATGCTGATCTGGTGACCCGGTTTGACCTCAGCCCAGAGATGCTTGACCTTCTGAAACGCGCAAACATCCTTTACGATGAAGATGCCAATGGCGCGTTCTTCCAATTTTATTCCCAGCCGTTTTCCGGTGGGATGTTTTTTGAAGTTGTCGAACGCCGCGACGGCTACAAAGGCTATGGGGCGCCAAATGCGCCTTTTCGGATTGCGGCCCAGAAACGACTGATGCGCCCTAAAGGAATGCCAAAGCATTGACAGCCTTGCATGGCCAGATTGGAATAGACCGACGGGTAAAACTATCGAATTGGAGTTATCCCGCCAATGCCGATATTTTTTTGGCTGCACGGGGCTTTGTTGCACAAATCGAATGGGGGGATTCATGTTGTTAATCCAGCGTGATAGTAGCTGGCGGTGA
>JAESRD010000242.1 GCA_016764835.1 Paracoccaceae bacterium
CGGCCAGCACCGGTGGCAGCTCTGCCTTTGTCGGCGGCCAATGCGCCACGCCCCCCTCGGCAAAAATCTGACGCCGCAGGTCTTCTTTCTTTTTGGCCGTGTCAGGCAAGATTACAATCGGCGCTTCCAGCCCCTTGGCCGCATGCACCGTCATCACCCGTATCCGCCCGCCCGCATTGTCGAGCTGGCGTTTTACCTCAAGATCATCGGCGCTCATCCATTCGGTAAACCCGGTGAGGCTGGGTATCTCTGTCGTCTCATAAGCCAGCGCTTGGCTCAGCAACGCGTCAATGCCGTCCTCTGCCTCGGGGCCAAGCCGGGCCATAAGCCGCATCCGCCCGCCATGATGCAGCAACAGCCGGCCAATCAGATCGTAAGGCCGCAAAAAGTCAGCCTGACTGCGCAGGTCGTTCAAGATGGCCATGGTTTTGGGGTGCTGCTCTGCCTGCGCCCGCAATGCCTGCCATAAATATGCGCCCTTAGCCCGCCCCTGTGCGAGGCTAAACAAATCTTGCTCCGACCAGCCAAACAGCGGCGAGCGCAAAGCCGCAGCCAACGACAGATCATCCTCAGCTAAAGCCAAAAACCGCAGCACGGCGGCAATGTCGCGCACGGCCAGCTCTGCGCCGACCTTGATCTTGTCTTTGCCCGCAATGCTCAACCCACGCTGTTTGCAGGCCCGGATGATCTCAGAGAACAGCGCCGAGCGGCTGCGTACCAAGATCAGCACATCGCCCTCATTGATCGCCCGCGCGCCGCCTTTGCCATCAGGTAAAGTCTCAGTCGCGATCATCCGGGCAATGTCCTCCGCCACCTGATCGGCCAATATAGCGTGCTGGTCGCGCGGCTGCTCTGGGTCATCTGGGCTGGTCCAGAGCGCAGGCTCTGGCTTGTCAGGCTTTGGCACGGGCGGCCAAATATCGACCCTGCCGGGCAGGTCAGGCCAAAACGCGCGGTGCATGGCGTCGCGCTCTAGCCCCGCGCCGTGCGGCGGCGAAAACGTAAGATCAACGCTGCGCAACACCGCCTCAGACGAGCGAAACGAATGCTCAAGGTTCAGCTGCACCAGACCGGGGCCGGGCGGCGCAAGTGCTGCGCCAAAATGCGCCCGCATCCGGCCAAAGCCCTCAGGGTCAGCGCCCTGAAACGAATAGATCGACTGTTTGCGATCGCCAACCACAAAGATCGTGCGCGGCCTGTCGCTATGCGCGCCCTCACCGGCGGTGATCTCTTGCGCCAGATGTTCAATAACCGCCCATTGATCAGGGCTGGTATCTTGGGCCTCGTCGACCAGAATATGGTCAATGCCGCCATCAAGCCGGTAGAGCACCCATTGCGCCACGGTTTTGTCGGTCAGCAAGGCGCGGGCGCGGCGAATGAGATCGTCAAAGTCCAACAATCCGCGCGCCTGCTTGGCGGCCTCCAGCTGAGCGACATAGCTATGGGCATAGGCGTGCAGCGCCAGACTGCGGTCGAGCGAGGCGAAGGACAGCCGCTTGGGGCGGGCGGCCTCAATGCGCTGCATCAGCCCGTCTAGCCATGCGGTAATGTCGCGGTTGGCTTCGGCCAGCTTTTTGGTCGGCACTTTGCCGGTTTTGGCCGCAAACGGTTCCTTGGCGCTGTCGCCAAACAGCAGCACCTTTTCCAGCGCGGCAAGGTCGCGGTGGCTGGGCTTGTCCCAGTTGATGGCGCTGAGCGTATCGGCCAGCTTGTGGTCGGTCGACAAGCCTTTACGCAAGACGGGCAGGGCAAGGGCGGTATCACTGGCGCAACCGGGCGGTAAAGTGCTGGCCAAAAGCGGCCCGATCTCTTCATCTGCGCCCAGCTCAAGGGCGGCGCGCAGGGCCAAAGGCGCGGGCGGTTCGGCAAACGCCTCGCGATTTTGGTTGATCTCCATCAGCAGCTTGTCAAACTCAGCGCCTGTAAAATGGCGCACCAAACCGTCGGTCAGATCTGGCCGCGCCAGCGCCAGATTATCGGCCACTTCCATGCGCAGCAAGGCTCCCGTGCGCTCGTCCATTTCCTTAAATCCGGGGCTGACACCGGCCTCCAGCGGGAAGCGGCGCAAAAGCCCGGCGCAAAACGCGTGAATGGTCTGAATGCGCAAGCCGCCCGGCGTCTCAATAGCGCGGGCAAACAATGTGCGCGCCCGGTCAAGCGGCATGGTCGCACCGGCTTCGCCCAGCTTGGCCAGCTCTTGGCGCAGATCGCCGTCAGGCAACATTGCCCATTTACCCAGCCGGGCAAACAGCCGGTTCTGCATCTCGCCCGCCGCGGCCTTGGTATAGGTCAGACACAAGATGTTTTGCGGGCTGGTCCCGGCCAGCAACAGCCGGGCGACACGGTCTGTCAGCACACGGGTTTTGACAGAGCCGGCATTGGCCGACAGCCATGTTGACGCGCGCGGATCAGCGGCGCTGACTTGGCGCTGCGTGGCTTCATCCATGATCACAGGTTGGCTCATGACAGGTCCTCTGGCGCGGGTGGATCAGACACATCCCATTCGCCAAACCGCGATAAATGATCGTAATCGCTCGCAAATTTGTCTTGTTTGTCGCGCCGCGCCGTATAGCCCCACGCCGGGTCTTGCCACAGCTGCACCAGCGCGCGCAGCTCGGCCCAGATCAGCTCTGGCGGTTGATCAGCCAGCGGCGCAGGCATTTCGCGCATATCAGAGCCAAGCCCGATATAGCGCGCATCAGAGACCCTTTGTGCGCCGATCTGCGCAAACCCGCCCTGTTCAACTATCGCTGCCTCGATCAGCAACTGTTTGGCATGTTGGATCTGCTTTTGCTTGCTGGGCAGTGCCCCGGTTTTATAATCATAAAGCACAGCGCTGCCATCCTCGGCCATGTCAATCCGGTCGGCCTTGGCCGTTAGCGTAAAGTCCAAACCGTCCATGGCGCAGCTGCCAGTTTGCTCAAACATATGCGGTTTGGCGCGCAGCTGGCGCTGGGCCTCAGAGGCGATAAACCACCCGGCGGCGCGGCCGATCTGCGCCAGCCAGAGACGCTGTACCACCGGCCACGGGCATTCTTGCTCCAGAACTTGCGCGGCAATGGCTAAGAGCGTGGCGCGGTCGGCTTCGGGTGTGCTCAGCTTGGCCTCGCAGATAAATCGCTCAAACACTTTATGCAGCACTGTGCCGCGCAGCCGCGCATCTGCCTCCAAGTGCAGCGGGTCGAGCGCCCTAAGACGCAGGATTTTTTGCGCATAAATGGTGTAGGGGTCGCTGAGCAGCCGCTCAATCTGGGTGACAGAAAGCTGCTTTGGCCGGGCCTCAGCTGGCGGGCGCGGCGATGGGCGGCCCGCAGGCGCCA
>JAESRD010000243.1 GCA_016764835.1 Paracoccaceae bacterium
AAAAGCGCCGTCTTGTCTTTCAAATCCAAAGCATCAACATCCGCACCTTGTTGCAACAAGGTGGATACTTGGTCCAGATTGGCTCAAGTAAAGCGCGCTGTTCGTCCTTGGTAAGCGGACGGGCGACGCTGATGCCGGGCGTGGTTTCCAACACGATCACGGCCTGCGCCACTTGCGCATCCATTTGGTCAGCCGGAGCCGATATGCGCAATGTTGATGTGCGCGCCAGCTCGGCCGCCCAGCGCTCTGCCAACCGTCCCGTGGCCATAGACAATGCCAGTGCGAACACCGCCAAAAACGCCATGGCGCCAGCGGTAAATATCGTCAGCCTTGCGGTAAAGCCAGTCGGCGGCACAACCCGGTCGGCCTGTTTATCGCCGGCCAGCAGCGCAAACACCCGACCAATAGAGATCTTCGGATTTTCAATCGTCAGCTTGCTCATCTTACAAATCCGCCCCTGCGACCTGAAGTTCACCGCCACTCAGCCGCAACACCCGCGCCTGCACCAGCCCTTTGGCAGAGCGGATCAGGTCAAGATCATGCGTGGCAATCAGCACGGCTTTGCCCATCCGGTTCAACTCGACCAGCAATTGTAGCAGTCTTTGCGACATTTCCCAGTCGACATTGCCGGTCGGCTCATCGGCTATAATAACATCCGGCGAGGTGATCACCGCGCGCGCCAGTGCGGCTCTTTGCCGCTCGCCCCCCGAAAGCTGCGGCGGTAACTGGCCCGATTGCGCGCTCAGCCCGACCCAAGCTAATAATTCGTCAAGATTTCCGGCCACCTCATCTGCCCGGTCGGCGACAGCCAACGGTAGGCCAATATTTTCGGCAACCGACAGGTGATCAAGGAATTGACAATCTTGGTGGACCACGCCAATCCGCCGCCGCGCCAGCGCCAGTGCATCACGGCTAAGGCTTTGACTCTCAACACCAAAAATATCTACGCGGCCCGATGTGGCTATAAGCTCGCCATAGCAAAGCTTGAGCAAAGTGGTCTTGCCAGCGCCCGAAGGCCCGGTCAAAAAATGAAACGAACCAGGGGTGAGACGCAGTGAAAGCCCGGCAAAAAGGTTGGAGCCCCCATAGTTATATCCCGCATCGCGCAACTCTATCACAGTTTTTCCCCTTTAATATTGCCCCCTTCTGCCGAAAAACGGCAGCAGGATCAATCTCAGCACGTATTGCTTGCGCAATTCCTTGGACAACCGGTGACGAATAGCTAATGGTTACAACTGAATTGAGACCAGATGCTGGTGTGGCTCCCGAAGGTTTGTTGATGCGGCTTATTTGCCCAAATTGTGATGCGCAATATGAATTGCCGGATGATGTCATCCCTGATGAGGGACGTGACGTCCAATGTTCGGGCTGCGGGCATACTTGGTTTGAAGCCTCTGGCGACCCGGTGGAAATGATCGCCCCGCCTCCGCCGAACGAAGATGCGCCGCAAGACGCGGCCCAAGCGCCAGCGACAGCCCGCCGCGAATTGCCCGCTGATGTCACCAAAATCTTACGTGAAGAAGCCGCGCATGAAGCCGCAGCGCGGGCGGCAAACGACAGTAATAGCGTTGAAAGCCAAAGCGGTACTGCCAGTGCGGCACCTCATAGCGCCGCAGATCACCCCGCCGAGCAGCCTTCAGACAGCAACACGCAAACTAGCGATGCCGCGCAGGATACTGATCATAGCGCCGAGGCTCAGCGGACCGAAGAATCGCGCCGCAGAATGGCACGGATGCGCGGTGAAACCGCCCCGGCCATAGGGGCCGCCGCCGCTGCCGTAACACGCGGCGAAATGTTGCCAGATATTGACGAGATAAATTCTTCGCTGCGTGACGAGGCCGATGCGGTAACAGCCCAGCTGGCCGAAGAAGACACATTTGCCAATGAGCAAGAATTGGCCGCCCTCAAGCGGCGGCGCGGCTTCCGCTGGGGCATTAGTCTGGTTTTGTTTATTCTGGCAGCCTTGGTGCTGGCGTATATCTACCATGATAAGATCAGCAAAATACTACCACAGGCCGAAGCACCATTGGCCAGCTACCACGAAACGGTTGATCAGGGTCGGCTCTGGCTGGACCTAAAGATGCAGAGCACAGCGGCTTGGCTTGACGGTATTTCTGACCCGCAGGCCGCGCCCGCTTCCGCACCCACAGTTGAACCAACACCAGAGACAGAATCTGCCGCCGAAGAATAGGCTGGCAAACCGGCTAAACCCGCCTTTGCCTTGGGCTGTCAAACTGATGTGGTCCGTTTTCCTCAGGCAAACAGAATTGCGGCTGCACACAAATAGACGTCGCCTTGCGAAGGCCATCAAACCTACCGCATGAAAACCCAAACAAGCAGCCCGGCCTCACGCCAAAAACGCCGCTCTAACCTGCGCGGGTCGCACGGCCACTAGAACCGGTCCAACAGCCGCCCCAAATAGTCTAGCTCTGGCTTTGGCCGCTCTTGCTCTGCCGAGCGGCGGCGGATCTCGTCCATCAGCTCTTCGGCGCGGCGCGCCATTGCCGGACCATTGAGCATATTTTCATCCGTGCCAAACTGCCCGGTATCGCCGAGCTGACGCCCGAGCGGATCGCGCCTGCGCGGCTCAACCCTGCCTGTGCGCTCGCCGCCCGCCTGCTGGCCCTGTCCGGGCTGCTGGTCGGCTTGGTTCTCGGCCAAAGCCTCGGCCAAGTTGCGCAAGCCGTCGCGCAACGCATTCATCGCTTGGGCTTGGCGGTCTATGGCTTCGGCGAGGTTGCCATTGCCAAGCGCCTCTTCGGCCTGGTCCATCGCGGCTTCGGCCTGCTCCAGCGCTTGGCGCGCGGCTTCGGCCTCTTCGCCGGTCAGCGCGGGCAGTTCGCGGCGCTGACGGCTCAGCTCATCGCGCAACGCTTGCTGCCGCTCGGCCAGTGTTTGCGCCGCTGTGTCGCCCTGCCCTTCTGTGCTTTGCTGGCCTTCACCACCGCCGTCAAGATCACTCTGCCTGCCGTTTTGCGGGTTGTCACCGGGGCTTTGCCCCTGCCCTTGGTTGCCTTGTTGGCCGGGCTGACCGCTCCCGCCGGGCTGTTGCTGGCCTTGGTCTTGGCCACCATCTTGGCCACGCTCGCCGTTAAACTCTTCTTGCAGATCGCGGAACGCCTCGTCTGACAGCTCTTGCTGGTCGCGCAGCGTTTCCGACAGGTCTTGCATCGACTGTTGGCCGGGGCTGTCGCCACCGGGGCCGCTATTTTGCGTAACTTGCAGGTTTTCCATCAGCTGGTTGAGCTGTTCCATCAGCTCTTGCGCCTCGGCCATTCGGCCCTCTTCCATCAGCTCCTGTATCCGGTCCATCAGCGCTTGGATCTCATCTTGAGTGATGTTCATCATCTCTTGCTCGGCCGTGTCAGGCTGGTCAGCTTGGTTCTCATCCCCTGGTGCTGCGTTTTGCGCCAACATATCAAGATAGTCATCGGTGGCGGCGCGCAGCTCGTCCATCAGCGCAGCAATCTCTTCGTTGCTGGCGCCGTTGCGCATAGCCTCGGCCAGCCGCTCTTGCGCGCGGGCAATGCGCGCACGGGCATCGGCCAGCGTGCCGTCTTCAAGCTGCACGGCGAGGTCCCAGAGCGCCAGCGCGATCTCATCTTGGTCGTTGCTCGTCAGCCCATCGTCTATCTTGGCCGCCAGTTGGCGGATGGTGAAACGCAGCCGCAGATAGGTTATTTCATTGGGGAACAGCCCCTCGGGCGCATAGGATATGGCCCGCAAGATGCCAAGCACACGCGGCGCATTGGCCTGCGCCCAAAGCAGATCACGCCGTTGCTCGACAACCGCCCGCGCTATCGGCTGAAAGAACCGCCGCCCCGGCAAGATCATCTCCACCGCCACAGACTGCCCGGTTTGGCCAGCCGCATCACTGACCTCAAGCACCAGCGTTACTGGCAGGTTGGCAAATGCGTGTTGGCTGAAATCATCAATCAGCTTTTCGTCAAAATCATCGCGACTACCGGAGAAAGGCATTGGCAAATCGACCACCAAATCTTCACGCAGATCAGGCGTAGCGGCGAGGCCAAAGCGCTGGTCGATCTGGCTGATATCAAGCGAAAATATCGCCCGGCCGCGGACCACACCATAATCATCATGCGCCGCGAAGGGCAGCGCCATTTCCCCTGATGCCCGCACGTCAAGCGGGCCAGCCTGCTCAACCTCGGGCGCTTGATCAAGCGCAAGGCGCACCGTCCATGCGGTGCCGCCCGGCCCGACAATCTCTAGAGTGCCGTCTTGGACAATATCAAATTCCTGCACCAAGGCCGCTTGCTCCTCGGTGGTGCCTGCGGGCTGGCCTGAAACCGTCTCAACCACACTCAGCGCGCCGGTCTCGCCGTATAGCCGCACGGTCAGGTGGCTGCCTTGGGGCACACGCAGCGCGCCTGCGGGTAGATCAGCGAGGTAAAGCGGCGGCTTGCCGGTATAGGCGGGCGGCTCGATCCAGCCTTCCCAAACCGGGCCAGCGACTTGGGCCGCAGCGCCTGCACTGGGGGCTGTGCCGCCGGCGCCAAACAGGCCACCAAAGAACAGAGCCACGGCAAAGAACAGGAATGCTATATAACGCAGCCCGTAGCGGTCTTGGCGGGCCAATTGCAGATTGGGCGCTGGGGCTTTTGCCGCCCGGCTGGCTGTTTCCATCCGCCGTTGGTGGGCCTTCCACACGGCCTCAGATGCAGCATCGCCCGTGCCTATTGCCTGTTGGTCGCGCAAAGCGGCGATCGGGCGGCCCGGCATCTGTTGGTCAAGCCGCGCAAGCGCTGCCGCCCGGCTGGGCCAGCGCAGCCGCATAGCGCCCCAGATAAGCGTGGCGACCAGCGCCAAAACCGCAGCCCCGGCCAAACCCCAGAGCAATACAGGGGCAAGTTCTAACAAATGCCACCCAGCAAGAAACGGCACCAGAACCAAGATCAGCACGGTCCAAAACGGCCAAAATGCCCGCACCAAGGCCTCGGCCACCATGCCCGCTCGGGTCAGCGCCAAGGGGCGGCGCAGATGCGGCAGCAGGTCGGAACGTGTCGGGCGGTTGCTCAGCGTTTGGTCCTCCGGCGCGGCCATGTCCTTAGCCGATCATAGCCATTCAGGTATCGTATCGCGTGAAATCATTTCTTCATAGGTCGGCCTTGCGCG
>JAESRD010000244.1 GCA_016764835.1 Paracoccaceae bacterium
ACACGAGCACCGGGTTCAAACGATTCCGCAACAATCCGACCCTTCACATCCTCCGGCCAACTCCGCCGACCCGTCGGGCCCTCAAAAACTTCCAACATGGTTGTGGTGCTCAGTGGCTCCTCTAACAAATGTTGCTCCATTTGTTGCTACCCTCCAAGTTCCTGATCTTGGGGAAAAGATCAGCATCCCTGTGGCGGCGAAAGATCAGAAATGGACGGGGCGAATCGCTTACGCTCAGTTAACTGCGCAACGCTATCCCAAGCCAAATCTAGCGTCGGCTGAAGATCATGGTTTCCTACGATGAGGTGCTTGCGCGCGCCCGGAAGTTGTTCGAAAATTTCGATCAAGTAGCTTGCGTGAGTGGCCCGAGGGCCAAAGGCGAAATCGCCGATGATCCAAAGATCATCGTTATGTCCGACTCTCTCACGCATGTTACTGATCAAGGCCACGTCCATCTGTTTAACGGATGAAAAGGGTCGATCACAAAACTTAACCACGTTCCCGTGCCCGAAATGAGTGTCCGCTGTGTACCAATGAGCCATCTTCGCCTCCCAACATAACAGTCAGTCTTCCGCAGGATAACCATAGAAGGCGGTAAAGCTAATGTCCCATAGATGTTTAAGCGCAAAAGTTGCAGGTTAGATGCCAAAAACTGGCAAGTCGGCGTCAATAAGTATCAACTTACGTGTCATCCCTCACCAACAGAGGGCCCATCGGTGGGCATTTTATCTGTGTCGAGAGGTAAAAAAACACCCCTCAATGGCCAAGTTATGCGATGTTAAACAACAAACACATCCCCATCACTCACCCGCATTTCGAATAGCCGCACGAACCGCAGGTCATACAGCCCTCAACCATGCGCAGCTCATAGCCACCACAGCTAGAGCACGCATTGCCCCGCGGTTTCTGGCTCTCTTTTTGACTGCCACCAAGGGCTACAATCTCGGCCTGCGGGTCAACCTTTAGCCCCATGCCTTCGCCCGACAGAAAGCCGATGACGACAAGGTGTTTCTCGATCACGCCCCCAATCGCGGCCAAGATCGACGGTACATATTTGCCCCCCATCCAAGCGCCGCCACGCGGGTCAAACACCGCTTTGAGCTCTTCAACAACAAAAGACACATCGCCGCCGCGCCGAAACACCGCCGAGATCATCCGCGTCAGCGCAACGGTCCAGGCAAAATTCTCCATGTTCTTGGAGTTTATGAATATTTCAAACGGCCGGCGGTGCCCACCGATCAACACATCGTTGATTGTAATATAGACCGCATGCTCGCTATCGGGCCATTTGAGTTTGTATGTCGCGCCTTCCAGGCTGGCCGGGCGGCTGAGCGGTTCGGCCATATAGACCACTTCGCCCTTTTCTTTCGGCGGGGCGGCGGCGCTGCTGTCAGAGCTGCCAGAAACGCTTAAGACCGAGCCAGTTATGTCATTGGGCCGGTAGGTCGTGCAGCCTTTGCAGCCCTGGTCCCATGCCGCCATATAGACCTCTTTGAAGTCATCAATGCTGATGTCTTCGGGGCAGTTGATGGTCTTCGAAATCGAGCTGTCGACCCATTCTTGCGCCGCGGCTTGCATGCGCACATGGTCGAGCGGGGCGAGGGTTTGCGCATTGGTAAAGTAGTCCGGCAACGGCGCATCGCCCTTTAGGTCGCGCCACATCTGCACCGCATAGTCGATGACTTCTTCCTCAGTCCGGCTCCCGTCTTTTTGCAGAACTTTACGGGTGTAAGAATAGGCAAAAACAGGCTCGATCCCCGACGAGACATTGCCCGCAAACAAGCTGATCGTGCCGGTTGGCGCCACCGATGTCAGCAGCGCATTGCGGATGCCGTGTTTGGCAATCGCGGCGCGCACATCATCATCCATCGCCATCATGGTTGGCGAAGCAAGGTAGGCATCAGCGTCAAACAGCGGAAACGCACCCTTCTCGCGGGCCAGCTCAACAGAGGCCAAATAGGCGGCGCGCGCAACTTGGCGCATCCAGCTGCGCGTCATATCAGCGGCCTCAACAGTGCCGTATTTCTGGCCAACCATCAAAAGAGCATCGGCCAGCCCGGTTACACCAAGGCCAATTCGGCGCTTAGAGGCGGCCTCAGCTGCCTGCTCTTCAAGCGGAAAGCGTGAGCTGTCAACGACATTATCCATCATCCGCACAGCCGTGGTGACCAACTCGCCCAGCGCGTCAGTATCAAGGGCCGCACCCTTACCAAAGGGGTTATTGACCAAGCGCGCGAGGTTGATAGAGCCGAGCAGACAAGCGCCGTAAGGCGGCAACGGTTGCTCGCCACACGGGTTGGTTGCGGCAATGGTTTCGCAATAAGCAAGGTTGTTCTTCTGGTTGATCCGGTCAATGAAAATCACCCCCGGCTCGGCATAAGCATAGGTCGCATTCATGATCTTGTCCCACAGATCGCGGGCTTTGAGCGTCTTGAAGACCTTGCCTTCAAAAATCAGATCCCACGCGCCGCCAGACTTCACCGCCTCCATAAACGGGTCGGTGATCAGCACAGACATGTTAAACATGCGCAGCCGCGCCGGGTCTGATTTGGCCTCAATGAAGTCGCCAATATCGGGGTGGTCGCAGCGCATAGTTGCCATCATCGCCCCCCGGCGCGACCCGGCTGACATGATCGTGCGGCACATCGCGTCCCACACATCCATGAAGCTCAACGGGCCAGAGGCATCCGCCGCCACGCCCTTAACATCGGCGCCCTTTGGCCGGATAGTCGAGAAATCATAGCCGATGCCGCCGCCCTGCTGCATGGTTAACGCCGCTTCTTTGAGCGCGTTAAAGATACCGCCCATCGAATCAGGCACCGTGCCCATGACAAAACAGTTAAACAATGTCACTGCCCGGCCGGTGCCCGCGCCGGCAATAATCCGGCCTGCTGGCAGGAACTTAAAGTCCTCGAGGGCTGCATAAAACTGGTCATGCCACTTCGCGGGCTCGGCCTCAGATGCCGCCAAAGCATGGGCGATGCGCCGCCATGTTTGCTCAACGTTTTCATCAATCGCCGTGCCATCGGCCGCCTTTAGACGGTACTTCATATCCCAGATCTGTTCGGCGATGGGGGCGGCAAAATGAGACATAATAAACCTGTTGTTTTGGAGCTTGCTTTCTTTGTCAGATATGCGCCCGGAAGACTAGCCAAAATCCACGGCAAAACGTTGCGAAACGTTTGCCCGCGGCGGTTGCAACCACGTGCCAGCAGCGGCAACTCTAGCAGAATCACTTGAGGCCCGCTATTGGTTTTACTCTACATACATTAGGTGACACATGCCCGCCCCCCTACATCTGGTAAAGCTTAGCGTTGGAACTCAAGACGTTAACAGCCTTACGCTATGGCAAGATCAGCCCCAAGCGCAGACCGCCGATGGCTATCCGCGCCACATCACCCGCATGTGGCCACGTCGCGCCGCTGAGCTGCTTGATGGCGGCTCGATTTACTGGGTGATCAAGGGCATAGTTCTGTGCCGTCAAAACATCATTCGTCTTGATGAAATTGACCGTGGCGACGGGATTCGCCGCTGCGCGATTGTCATGACACCCGAGTTGCACCGCACCACCCCCGCGCCGCGCCGCCCGTTTCAGGGCTGGCGCTATTTGCAGGCCACCGATGCGCCGCCAGACCTTACCGGCGCCCTGCCCGGCGAAGAGGCTTTGCCGCTGGCACTGTCAGAAGCTCTCGCGGAAATCGGCGTTTTATAGGCCCAAAGCGTCGGTGAGCTTGGCCATAACCGCCCGCTCATCTGCGCCCCATTGCGCCGTGCGGCTCTTAAACAACGTCGCTTGGCTGGCATGGATCATACCATCGCTGAGCACTTTTAGACCGTTCGCTCGCAGTGTCTCGCCGGTCGAGGTGATATCGGCAATCGCCTCAGCCGTCTCGTTTTTGACAGTGCCCTCAGTGGCACCCTGACTATCAACCAGCTGATAATCGGCCACGCCGTTTTCGCGCAGAAA
>JAESRD010000245.1 GCA_016764835.1 Paracoccaceae bacterium
CGCCCTAACGTTGAATTAGGTTTGCTATGGCATACTTTCTTAAGAGGCGTGATTTGAGCGAAGATGCCGTCGCAGCTTTCCTTTCATCGAGATGCCAGAAGTTGGTGCGGCGCGGGATAAAGGAATTGTCGCGCTAGGTTGGTATATCAGCCCCAAACGGCCCCGCGCGCGGCTGCTTGCCCAGCGGAGCGCTGACGCGCATTACTCCTTTTCGTTTTCCCGCGCCCCGCGGCATCAGTCGCCCTTGCAAGGCGCGGCGGCACGCGCAAGGGTAGGCGGCAACAGACCAGAGGGATCACGAGATGGATAGCAATTGGGTGCGCGGGCAGTTTGAGGCATTCGGTGCGCAAGAGCTTGATGGCTGGGCGTTCTTTGAAAATGCGGGCGGGTCATATACCTGCAGGGCCGTTACCGACCGGCTGACCCGCTATTACCGCACGCGCAAAGTTCAACCCTATGCGCCCTATCCGGCTTCGCAGGCGGCAGGGGCGGAGATGGACGAGGCGCGGGTGCGGCTGGCGCAAATGCTCGGTGTGCCGACCGGCTGGCTGTCTTTTGGCCCTTCGACAACGCAAAATGTTTATGTGCTGGCGCAGGCTGTGCGCCAATGGCTAAAGCCCGGCGGGGTGGTGATTGTCACCAATCAGGACCACGAGGCCAATAGTGGCGCTTGGCGGCGGCTGGCTGATGCGGGCTTTGAGCTGCGCGAATGGCAGCTGAACCCGATGTCTGGCACTTTGGAATTGGATGATCTGGCGCAGCTGCTTGATGACAAGGTCCAGCTGGTTTGCTTCCCGCATTGCTCCAATGTGATCGGCGAGATCAACGATGTCGCGGCGATCACGGCGCTGGTGCATGAGGCTGGCGCGCGGGTCTGTGTTGACGGCGTATCCTATGCGCCGCACGGCCTGCCTGATGTGGGCGCGCTGGGCGCTGATATCTATTTGTTCTCGGCCTATAAGGTTTATGGCCCGCATCAGGGGCTGATGGTGATAAAGCCTGATTTTGCCGCCGCGCTGCCAAATCAGGCGCATCATTTTAACGCTGACACCGCCTATAAACGCTTTACCCCGGCCGGGCCAGACCATGCGCAGATCGCGGCTTGCGCTGGCATGGCCGATTATTTTGAGGCATTCTCCGCCCATCATGGCGGGCCAGCGACCGGCGCCGAGGCGGCGCGGTTTGCGCATGACCTGATGCGGGCTCAGGAGGTTGACCTGCTGCAACCACTGCTCGACTATTTGGCCGGGCGCAATGATCTGCGATTGCTTGGCCCGCGCGATGCGGGGATGCGGGCGCCAACCGTTGCCGTGGCGCTGACGAGTAAGACACGCGGTGCAGAGGCCGCTGCCGTGGCGCTTGCCGAGCATAAGATCATGGCATCGGGCGGTGATTTTTATGCGCACCGACCGCTTAAAGCCTTAGACATCGACCCGCAAAGCGGCGTCTTGCGGCTGAGTTTCGTGCATTACACAAGCCAAGATGAAGTCAGCCAGCTGATGGCCGCGCTCGACGCCGTGCTCTACCCCCCCCCAAGGTCAGGCAAAGCTGGCCGAACATGCAAGAACGGGCTTAAGTAGCGTGGGCAAAATCACCCGCTTTCAATCTGGAGTTGTTATAGTGGCTTGCTTGGGCCGGCTCCTTGCCCGAAAGTAGGTGAAAGCCGAATATTATTTATGCGCCCTGTCTGAGGAGACATGCCGATGCCGACAGCCGCTAAATCCGTCGCAGCCTTGCTATTCGCCGCTCTGGCTTGGCTCGTATCTGAGCAAATGATACCCTTTTTGCCCGAGGGCATGGGCGTGAGCCGGTTTTCATTGGTCAATGCGGCGATCGGTTTTGTCCTCGGCTGGTCTATTTCTGGCCACCGCGTGGGCCTTGGCTATATCGATAGTATCGGTATTGGCCTGACAACAGCTGGCAGCCTTTTCATCACCGCGGTCTTTTTGCACAGCTTCATTCAGATGATCGAAAAGTCGATGAACAAGCTTTATGATGGCCCGGCAGAGGCGCTGGTTTCGGTCTTCGAAATCGCGCTAAAGAACGCCGCTATGGTGTCGCATTTAACGCCGCTATTGATTTTAATTATTGGTGGGGCTGTTGCCGGGCTAATTACCGAATTTACATCTTACCGGGCGAGTTGATCTGAAATGAAACTGTTTATTTTTGGCACGCTTCAATATGCGCCGCTGTTTTTGGCGGTTGCGGGCCGTGCCGAGCCAAAGACAAATACCGCCCAGACCCCGACATTTTGCACAGCACGTTTGGCCGGTTTTCATGTGGGTTTGGCCGCTGATTTGGTTTTACCAATGTTGCTGCCTTTGGCTGACAGCCATGCGCAAGGGCAGCTCTGGTCAGACCTGACTGCCGAGCAGCTGGAAAGGCTGCACCATTATGAGCTGCCCTTCGGCTATGATCTGCGCGAGGTACAGGTGCAAACCGATGCCGGACCAGAGCAGGCAATGGCCTATTTTGCGCCGGCCGACCAAGAGGCAACTGACCAAGCATGGGATCTGCAACACTGGGCTGGCCTTTATGGTGCGCGGGCCGAGATGATCGCCAAAGAGCAGTTTTCACATCAGCCACGGCTGAGCGCTGAGCAGGTGCGTCAGCAATGGTGGATGATGGCTATTCGTGCTGAATCTTCCCTACGGGCGCGCAATACACCAAGCCCGGCGACCCGGCGCTTTGGACCAACACCGGCTGATTACGGGCTGGAATCCGCCCGCCCAATTGAGGGACATTTTTTCAAGCTAGCGCAGTCAAATATGGAGCATCGCCGGTTTGACGGTGGCCGGGCCAAAGAGGTGTTGCGCGAAGTTCTTATTGGTGTCGATGCGGCGCTGGTGCTGCCCTATGATGCGGCCCGTGGCCGGGTCTTGCTGGTTGAACAGTTTCGCTCTGGCCCGGCGCAGCGCGGTGATCTCAACCCGTGGACACTTGAGCCAGTGGCCGGGATCATTGACCCCGGCGAGACGCCCGAGCAAGCGGCGCGGCGCGAGGCCAAAGAGGAGGCCGGGATCGTGCTTGGTAAGCTTGAGCGGCTGTTCTCATTCTACCCGTCGCCGGGCAATTCCACCGATTATTATCATTGTTTTGTTGGTCAAGCTGATCTGCCACACTTGCAAAGCTGGTTTGGCGGTTTGGCCGAAGAAGAAGAAGATTTGCGGCTGCATGTCTTGCCGCTTACCGGGGCTTTGGCGCTAATTGAGACTGGCGAGATTACCGCAGGCCCGCTGATCACTATGCTCTACAAGCTGGAGCGACAGCTGCGCTAAACGGCATTTCTGGCGGCCAAATCAGTGCATCACTTGAGTTCGGCCATGCGGCAGCCTAGTTATGGGACAAGCATAAGAAAGGCCGCAACATGACCATCAGAAATGATTTTGCCGCAGCGACAGGTAACACGCCGCTCATCCGCCTGCGGGCGGCCTCTGAGCTGACCGGCTGCGAGATACTCGGCAAGGCTGAGTTTATGAATCCCGGCCAATCGGTCAAAGACCGGGCGGCTTTGTTTATCATCCGCGCGGCCATTGCCAGCGGTGATCTTTTGCCCGGCGGCACCATTGTTGAAGGCACGGCCGGTAATACCGGTATCGGGCTGGCGCTGGCCGGGGGCTCAATGGGGTTTAAGACGGTTATTGTTATCCCTGAGACTCAGTCGCAGGAAAAGAAAGACATGTTGCGGCTGGCTGGTGCCGAGCTGGTACAAGTGCCCGCAGCCCCCTACCGCAACCCTAACAATTATGTGCGCTATTCGGGCCGCTTGGCCGATGCGCTGCGCAAAACCACCGAGGGCGGTGTGATCTGGGCCAACCAATTTGACAATACCGCCAACCGGCAGGCGCATGTTGAGACGACAGGCCCCGAAATCTGGCAGCAAACTGGCGGCAAGATAGACGGTTTTGTCTGCGCTGTGGGCTCTGGCGGCACGCTGGCTGGCGTCGCTGACGTATTACAGCCAAAAGGCGTTAAAATCGCGCTGGCAGACCCTGACGGCGCGGCTTTGCACAGCTTCTACACAACTGGTGAGATGGCCTCTTCGGGCAGCTCAATCACCGAAGGCATTGGGCAGGGGCGAATCACCGCCAATCTCGAAGGGTTTACGCCTGATTTCAGCTATAACATCCCCGATAGCGAAGCCCTGCCGATCGTGTTTGATCTGCTGGCGCATGAGGGGCTGTGCCTTGGCGGCTCATCCGGGATCAATGTTGCTGGGGCGATACGCATGGCGCAGCAAATGGGGCCGGGCCATACGATTGTAACCGTATTGGCTGATTACGGCACGCGCTATCAGTCAAAACTGTTCAACCCGGCATTCTTGCGTGAAAAGGGCCTGCCGGTTCCGGCATGGCTTAGCCGCTCGCCAGCCTCAATTCCAGGTGTGTTTGAAGACGCATGACCCGGCACCGCATCAGCCGTTTGGCCGCAACTTTGCCTCAGGCCGTCCTATTGGCGGTGATGCTGCTGTTTAGCGCTGCGCTGGCCAATGGCGTATTGGCACAGGGGGTCAGCACTGACCCGGCGCAGTTGCAAACGGCTGATACCGCTGAGGATGGCGACACTGAGACCGCAGAAGTTAGCCCAGAGACCAGCATAAGCGCTGCGGCTTCTGGCGTTGATCTGACTGGCTGGGAAAGCACTGCCGCCCGCG
>JAESRD010000246.1 GCA_016764835.1 Paracoccaceae bacterium
CCGTTGCGCGTGTATGCGCTTGGCCATTCTTGTTTGGAATTGACCTACGGTCAGGCCCTCTGGCCCAGAATATCTGGGCCATCTCAGCTCCCAACTCTATTGTTTCTTTCGCAATGTTGGAATTTTCAGCCCGGCTTCAGATGACGCAATCAAAATGCCAAGCCTTTTCAAACGTGTCTCTTCTCTCTTGGCGCTCATGACCCACCAAATAGAATCTCGCCTGTAAGACGGTGCCAAATTTGTAAGGAATTGCCAGGCCGGGTGGTTGGCCCTAATTTGATCTTCGTACTCTCTTGAAAGTGGTACATTTCTATCTGCAGAACTGTAACCTTTTGCATCAGATCTGTTGTCAAAGAGTTGCAGTCCTGCTGGCTTCATCTTTCCAAGCTCGATGAGTGCTCTAACCTTTTTGACGTTCACAGCACTCCAAACACTCGCAGCTTTGCGCGGGGTGAAGCGGATTTTATAGCTTTGCGCGTCAATGGTTTTTCGAATGCCATCGATCCACCCAAAACAAAGAGCGACATCGACTGATGCCGACCATGTTAGGCTTGCACGCCCTGTGCTTTTCCGTAAATAGCCGACCCAAAGCTCACGCGCACCGGCATTTTCCTCGAGCCAATCACTAAACTCTTCTTGGCTCTTGAAAAAGATCACATCTACCATTCTGCGTGCCTCCGCATTTAGCCGCTAACCTTCAATATGGGCCACTCAAATGTGGTAGCTCATTCATCGATCGAATTTGCCGAATACCTGAGGCAGAGCGAGATTAACACTATTGCTTATTGTGTGAAACAGGTCGCCATGATTTCGCCATCGCAGATTTTTGTTCGCAAAGCAGCATCCGACTACCAGGGTACGACGCCACCACTGAGCCAAGCCATGGGTCCACAACGCGCCACTCTTTCTCCTTGACTTTCTGCGCCTGCAAAGTAATTAAATTACCAATCAGCTCTACCTTTTGCACGTTAATTGCGGAGAGACCCTAATGTTGGCCAATGAGACACGCGGCACGATTTGTATTGAAGAGATAGAAGTCGGCATGATCCGCAGCCTGCGCAAACAGGTGACCGACAAAGATATCGCTATGTTTTCAGAGGTTTCGACCGATAGGAACCCGGTTCATCTCGATGAAGCCTATGCAAGAGACACCATCTTTTCTGGCCGTATTGCCCATGGCATGCTGACGGCAGGGCTGATCTCAGCCGTAATCGGCGAGCAGCTGCCCGGTCATGGCAGTGTCTACCTCGGCCAAACGCTTAAGTTTCTGGCCCCCGTGCGCCCCGGCGATGTGGTCACAGCGCAGGTTGAAGTTACGGCGATTGACTATGCAAAACGGCGGGTTACGCTGAAAACCACTGCATTGATTGTCAGTAAAAAAGTGCTGGTCGGTGAGGCGCAAGTGCTTGCCCCGTCTCGCAAATTTGACTAGCTCGCGCAGCACTTTGCCAACAATGCCCAATCCTATAGCCCACTATAGCTTGCGCCGCCCGGCAGGTAACGCTAGCCAAAGCCTATGCGGATAATCAGAGACAGTCTTTTCCTTGACCCTACCGACCGAGGTGCAGCCTGCGCGCTCGGTAATTTTGATGGGGTCCACCTTGGCCACCAAGCCGTTGTCGCCACCGCGCGCGCCGCGGCAAAGGCGGCCAATGCGCCGCTTGGTGTGCTCACATTTGAGCCGCATCCGCGCCAGTTCTTTGCCGGTGATGCGCCACCGTTTCGGCTGATGAACGCTCAAGCCCGCGCCCACCGGCTAGAAAAACTCGGCGTTGAGCGGCTCTATGAGCTGCCGTTTAATGCAGCCCTCGCCGCCCTGTCGCCCGAAGAATTTGTCGAAGAGGTTTTGGTCAAACGGCTGGGCCTCGTTCATGTCATCACCGGGGCCGATTTTCGCTTTGGCAAAGGCCGGGCGGGCACGGCGCAGGGGCTCGCCGAACAGGGCGCTGCCTTGGGCTTTGGCACCACCATCGCCCCGCTGCGCGACCTTGGCGGGCTAGAGATTTCGTCCACCGCCATCCGCACAGCGCTCAGCGAAGGCCGCCCCCGAGACGCCGCCAAGATGCTGGGCCACTGGCACCGGATCGAGGGCGAGGTTATTCGCGGCGATCAGCGGGGCCGCGAGCTTGGCTTCCCGACAGCCAACCAGTCGATCAAGGGGTTGCACCCGCCGCGCTTTGGCATTTATGCGGTTAAGGTTGATGTGCTGGCCGGGCCACATATGGGCACCTATGACGGCGCTGCCTCGATCGGCATTCGCCCGACATTTGGCATTAACACGCCCAATTGCGAAAGCTTCCTGTTTGATTTTCGTGGCGATCTTTACGGCGCGCCGCTCTCGGTGGCGCTGGTCAGCTATTTGCGCCCCGAAGTCGCTTTTGACAACCTGCCAGCGCTGATCACCCAGATGGATAAAGACTGCGACCAAGCCCGCACTCTGCTAGCCGATGTCTGAGCTGCGCCCCAAATTCTGGGAAACCATCCCGCTCGAGCAGTTGAACCGCTCCGAATGGGAGGCGCTGTGCGACGGCTGCGGCAAATGTTGTCTCAACAAGTTAGAGGATGCCGATACGGGTGAGGTCGAACTCACCCGTGTTGCCTGCCGCTTGCTTGATGATGCAACATGCCAATGTTCGCAATATGAGACCCGCCACCAGATCGTCCCCGAATGTATTGTCCTGACACCAGAAACAATTGCTAAAACAATGTATTGGCTGCCGCTGACCTGCGCTTATCGGCTACGCTATACCGGCAAAAGCCTGCATGACTGGCACCCGCTAATCAGCGGCGATCCGGCCTCAGTGCACCGTGCCGGTATCTCAATGGTCGGGCAAACTGTTTCTGAGTTCGGCATGGATGAGGATGACTGGGAAAACTATATTATCGAGGACCCAAGCTGATGTATTTTGCCTCTGACAATGCGGGCCCAGCCCACCCCAAGGTCTTGGCCGCACTCACTCGCGCCAATGAAACCTACGCCAAAGCTTACGGCGAAGACACGATAATGGACGCGGTCCGCACCCAGATCCGCAGCTTGTTTGAAGCCCCCGAAGCGGCAGTCTATCTGGTCGCCACCGGCACCGCTGCCAACGCGCTGACACTGGCCAGCATGGCCAAGCCGTGGGACACAATCTTTTGCCCACCGACGGCCCATATCAACGAAGATGAGTGCAATGCGCCCGAGTTCTACACCGGCGGCACTAAGCTGACGCTCGTCAGCTCTGAGGACGGTAAGATGAGCAATGCCGCCCTGCGCAAAGCGATTGAGGCCGAGCAGTCGCGCGGCGTTCATGGGCCACAGCGCGGCCCTGTCTCGCTGTCGCAAGCCACAGAGAAGGGCAGCAGCTATTCTTGCGCCCAGATCGCGGCTATTGGCAAAACCGCCGGTGATTTTGAGCTGAAGTTGCATATGGACGGCGCGCGTTTTGCTAATGCGCTGAGCTTCCTTGGCTGTAGCCCTGCTGAGATGAGCTGGAGGGCGGGCGTTTCAGCGCTGAGCTTTGGCGGCACCAAGAACGGCCTGTTGGGCGTTGAAGCTGTGGTGCTGTTTGACCCACAAATCGCTTGGGAATTTGAGCTGCGGCGCAAGCGCGGCGGGCATTTATTCTCCAAACATCGGTTCTTGTCGGCGCAAATGTTGGCCTATCTTGAGGATGATCTATGGCTCGACATGGCGGCGGCGGCCAATGCCAGCAGCGCGGCTCTGGCCGGGGCGATCACCGCCTGCCCGGCCACTGAGCTGGTCTATTCAGCGCAATCAAACTTGCTGTTCTTTAACGCCCCGCGCCGGGTGCACAAAGCTTTGCACGATGCCGGCGCAGTTTATTATTTGTGGAACGGTGAGGTTGATAACGGCCCAGTCGATGAGACATTAACCGGCCGTTTGGTGTGCGACTGGTCAATGCCGCAAGCCGACGTGGCAGAATTTGTGGCCCTTTTAGAAGCGCTTAGCTAGCCAGATGATGCTCAAGATCGTCAAGACGGTCTTGGCCCCAAAACCGCTCATCCGTGTCGGTTATAAAGAACGGTGTGCCAAACACACCGCGCGCAACCGCTTCTTCAAGGTTGGCCGCATAGGTTGCTTCGCTCAACGCCAAGTTGGTTTGCGCCAGCTCGGGGGCAAACCCGGCGGCGACCAGCACAGCGCGCACAACGGCAGCATCAGAAATATTGCGTTCTTCGGCCCAGCATGCCCGGCCAAACCCATGCAAAAGAGCGGCCAAATCGCCTTTTCCGTCTTTGCTATGCGCGTCTTGTGCGGCGATCATTGCATGGCTTGATGGCGCGATACTCACCGGAAAATACGCCGGGTTAATGTTCAGCTCCAAGCCCGCCTTTTGCGACTGTCGGCGCAGCTCTTGCAGCCGGTATGCCAGCCTGCTCGGGTGTCTGTCTGGCAATGCAAGGCCGCCGGTGCGGCTAAACCCGGCAATCGCATCAAACGGTTTGTAGGTAATGGTAGCACCAGTCCGCGCTGCAATCTGCGCCGGCCGCAAGCCGCACATGTAGTTATAGGGCGAAAGCGTGGTGCAGAAAAAATCAATATGGGCCATAAGATGTTAACTCTTTCGTCCGGTTTGCTTTGCCTCAGCCTAGGCTTGTGCTACCCGATGTCAACGATCCGATTCTGCCCGCCAATTCTGATCAATCCTACTGCCAGAGGACCCCAAAATGGCCGCATCGCACGAACCCAAACTCATCGCTGGAAACGCAAACCGCCCGCTCGCCGCGGCCATCGCCAGGCGCATGTCAATGCATCGCGGCATGGCTGTTGGCCTTGTTGATGCAAGGGTTGAGCAATTCTCTGACCAAGAAATATTCGTCGAAGTATATGATAATGTACGCGGCGAAGACATGTTCATCATCCAGCCGACATCAAACCCGGCAAACGATAACCTCATGGAATTACTGATCATTGCTGACGCCCTGCGCCGCTCATCGGCCGCGCGTATCACCGCAGTGATCCCCTATTTTGGCTATGCCCGCCAAGACCGCCGGACCAAAGCCCGCACGCCGATC
>JAESRD010000247.1 GCA_016764835.1 Paracoccaceae bacterium
CCACAGGTCTTTGCCGCCTATATCGGCTTTAGTTTCTTTGGCGCAGTTGGTGCCGGGCTGGTGCTTAACGCGCTGTAGCCCAGCCCGCTGCCCACAATTGTGCTGTCGCCCAATAGTGCGCCCCCGCCGAGCTTGGCGGTGGCTTTTGTCGGTCTGCCAGTCTGTTCGGTTGCAGCAAGAGCGCCTTTGCGCTAGGAAAATTATCAGGAATAAAAATATTGCGCGGGAGCAAGCATGTATCGGGTCTGGAATTTTCTAACGAATTACTCCTTGTTGCTCATAATCGGCGCCATAATTGCGCTGGTTTGGGCGAACGTTGACGCCCATAGTTACAATGCCTTTGTGCATATGGAGCTGATCCATGACTTCTTCATTGGCCATGCCCATTACGGCCCTGACGGACAGGTCGAGGGCCGCACACTTACCCTGCATTACTTGATCAATGACGTGCTCATGGCCTTCTTCTTTGCCATAGCGGCCAAAGAAGTCTGGGAAGCTGTTATCCTTGAAAACGGCTCTCTGCGCGGCAAAAAGGCCGCCACCCCGCTTGTCGCCACATTGGGCGGCATGGTTGGGCCAATTACCGTCTATCTTGGGCTGGCAATGCTGCTGGGTTCTGACACTTATGACGCGGTTGCCCGCGGCTGGGCAATCCCCACCGCCACCGATATCGCCTTTTCATACCTTGTCGGCCGTATCGTCTTTGGCGCAGGCCACCCGGCTGTGCGATTCTTGCTGCTGCTGGCAATCGCCGATGACGCAGCCGGACTGATCATTTTGGCGATCTTCTACCCATCAGGTGAGTTGGCCCCCGAATGGTTGCTGCTATCGCTCGGCGCTACTGTCGGCGTTTATATATTGGCCAACTGGTTGCCGCAGCGGCTCGACCGGGGCAAGCAAGCCCGGCCAAACTCGACTTGGATGCGCAATAAGCTGTCCTTCTGGCCTTACCTCATTGCCGGTGCGATCAGCTGGTACGGCTTTCAGGAATCCGGCATTCACCCGGCTTTGGGCCTATTGCCGATCGTGATGACCCTCCCACATGCTGACCGCGCCTTTGGTATCTTCTCCGAAGCCGAGGCCTATCTGACCGACCTTTTGAACCATAGTGAGCATCTGCTCAAACACCCGGTTGAAATCGTGCTGTTCTTCTTTGGCCTGCTCAATGCCGGGGTTGCGTTTAACTCAATCGGCTCGCCGACATGGCTGGTTCTTGCCGGTCTTCTTATTGGTAAGCCTTTGGGAATACTTGCCTTCGGCTGGTTTGCGGCCAAGCCACTGGGCCTGGGCCTGCCCAGCGGCATGCGCATGATTGATCTGTTGGTCATTGGCTGCGTTGCGGCTATTGGCTTCACGGTATCGCTGTTTATCGCCTCGGTTGCCTTCGACTCGTCGACCATGCTCGGCGATATTCCAGTGCAAGATGCGGCCAAAATGGGCGCTCTGTTTAGCTTTGCCGCTGCGATTGTCTCGATAATTGTCGGCAAACTGACCCGCGTTGTGAAGCAACCACATTAAACGCCGCGCAAAAGGTCGGCAGGGCAACACCCCCTGCCGGTTCTCGCCCCCTCACCAATATTGCTTGGCATTTGGCGCTATTTCGCCATAGTTTATAGCTATCCCTAATGAACGCGCTCTATTGAACGGGCCGTTAACCTATCTTGTAGAAAAGGGTGGGGCGGAACAGAGCAAAACAGGTAGGCTATGCTCGAATTTGAGAATGTCAGTAAGTCGTTCTGGACAGGGGCGAAGCGCAAGGTCATCCTTGACCGTGCTTCTTTTCGTGTGGAACTTGGCCAGTCGCTCGGCATTCTAGCGCCCAATGGTGCTGGCAAAACCACGATCATCAATATGATGGCCGGGCTAGAGAAGCCTGATGAGGGCCGGGTCATTCGCACCAGCCGCATCTCATTTCCGCTGGGCTTTATGGGCGGCGTTATCAACAAGCATACGGCGCGTGAAAACAGCCGCTACATTGCCCGGCTTTACGGGCTAGACCCAGATTATGTCGAGGCATTCTGCCGCTGGCTCTGCGGGATCGAAGAATATTTCGACATGCCGATTGGCACCTATAGCCAAGGCATGCGCTCGCGGTTCACCTTCTCGCTTATGCTGTCGCTCGACTTTGACATCTACCTGATCGACGAAGGCATGCCGCAAACCACTGATGTGGAATTTAACCGCAAAGCCGGTGATATCCTGCGCGAAAGACTTGAAAATACGACCGTTATTATCGTCTCGCACCAAGCCGCAACGCTTGAGCGGTTTGCCCGCTCGGCGGCGGTTCTGCGCGACGGGCAGCTCCACCATTTTGATACTCTAGAAGAAGCGAAGCAGCTATATGACTACGAAGCCTAGGGTCCGCAAATTTCGCATTCGCCGCAGTGGGTCGCTGACGGTTGGCAATATGGCCTCCGCCCAACGTGTTGAGCTGGAGCCAGATGACGCAGACGCACCCGGCGACGCGCCGCTGGTGCTGGGCGAACAGCACAGTCAGCCGAAGCCCGCCCTGAGCATCCCGGTTGAGCTGTCGCCAGATGAAATCCTAGAGCAGATCGACCAGATCCGCGCCGAAGAGCTCACCGGCCGTCAGCTACGCATGGCCCGGCGCATGGCCCAGCGGCATTCCATTTCGGCGACATCAGATTTTGACGCTGTGCGCCAGCTGCGGGCAAAGGGTGTCGATCCGTTTCAACGCTCCAATATTTTGGAACTTGTTACCCCTGAAGCCGCCCAGCCCAGCGACGGCGCTGTGCAGCTGCCACAAACCGTACCAAATAAGCCTGCCAACCTGCCGTCAACAGAGCGCGTTACCGCCCCGCCCAGCGACCGCAGCGCCGAGATTGCCAAAATTCAGCACGACCTTGCCAAGCGCAGACGGCGCAAAACCGTAGCCCTCATGACACGGCTGTTTGCCCTGGTGCTGTTGCCGACAATCTGTGTGGGCTTTTATTTCTACACCATCGCCACGCCAATGTACGCCACCAATTCTGAGTTCCTTATTCAGCAAGCCGAAGCGCCTTCTGCCGGGCTTGGTGGGCTGTTGCAGGGCACGTCGCTTGCTGGCCAACAAGACAGTATCGCCGTGCAATCCTATCTGATCTCGCGCTCAGCTTTGCTCCGGCTTGACACCGATCTCGGCTTTAAGGCTCATTTCAGCAGCGAAGATATCGACCCGATCCAACGCCTGCCTGAAGGTGCCACCAACGAAGCTGCCTATGCGCTCTATCTCGACCATGTTCGGATCTCCTATGACCCGACCGAGGGCATTGTCAAAATGGAAGTGATTGCCACCGACCCCGAGACCAGCCAAATCTTCTCAGAAGCGCTGGTGACCTATGCCGAAGAGCAAGTTGATAACCTGACCCAGCGCCTGCGCGAAGATACGATGGCCGGTGCGCGCAGTTCCTACGAAGCGGCCGAACTGCGCCGCTCTGCGGCCTTGGCCGAGTG
The DNA here is from genome assembly GCA_016764835.1 of Paracoccaceae bacterium. The sequence goes on from JAESRD010000247.1 coordinate 3,454, forward strand.
GCTGTCTATTCAGGAAGAAGTGCAACAGATCGACCCGGTCGGCGAAACCGCCGCCCGCACCCAGCAAATTTCAGCGCTCGAATCCCAGCGCCAGCAACTTGTGCTTGAGTTGCAAACCCGCCAATCGGTTGCCCGCCCAAATGCGGCGCAGGTTAATTCGCTAGAGAGCCAGATTAGCGGCATTGAACAGCTCATTGCTGATTTGCGCGCCTCTATGACCATGGCGACTGAGAACGGCGCCTCGCTGGCCGCCAAGAATACCGAGCTGCGGCTGGCCGAAGAAAACTACGGTTTTCAAACGCTTATCGTCCAGCAAGCCCTGCAACAGATGGAGGCTGCACAGATTGAAGCCAATCGGCAGGTCCGTTACCTTTCGCTTAGTGTTGAGCCTATTGCCCCGGATGAGGCAACCTATCCGCGCAAGTTTGAGAACACCGTTCTGGCGTTTTTGATCTTCGCGGGCCTGTATCTAATGATCTCGCTGACCACATCAATCTTGCGCGAGCAAGTCACCGCCTAAGCCCCCCGTGACGCCGCCCTCGCTTGCGGGTACACAAGCGAGCAGAAACAAAACGGGGGCAACCATGATTGATGTTGCAGTCAAAAATCTGACCATCGGCAATGACCAGCCGCTGACGGTTATTGCCGGGCCATGCCAGCTAGAGACTTACGGCCATGCGCTGATGATCGGCGAGCATATGGCTAAGGTCTGCGAAGCTGCCGGGGCGCAGTTCGTGTTCAAGGCCAGCTATGACAAGGCCAACCGCTCGTCACATAATGGCCAACGTGGCCTCGGTATTGACGAGGGCTTGCGCGTGCTTGAGGCCGTGGGCAGCCAGATCGGCTGTCCGGTTCTGACCGATATTCACACCGCTGAGCAATGTGCGCCCGCCGCCCAAGCCGCTGATATTTTGCAGATACCCGCCTTCATGTGTCGCCAGACAGACCTGCTCATTGCCGCTGGCGAGACCGGCGCTGTGATCAATATTAAGAAGGGTCAGTTCCTCGCGCCATGGGACATGGTCCACGTGATCGCTAAGGTCGAATCGACAGGCAATAAACGCATATTGCTGACCGAGCGCGGCGCATCATTCGGCTATAACACCCTTGTCACAGACTTCCGCTCATTGCCGATTATGGCCCGCACTGGCTACCCTGTGGTGATGGACGCCACCCATTCGGTGCAGCAACCCGGCGGTCAGGGCAGCTCATCTGGTGGCCAGCGCGAGTTTGCCCCGGTCATGGCCCGCGCGGCCGTGTCGCTCGGCATTGCTGCGGTGTTTATTGAAACCCACCAAGACCCTGATACCGCGCCCTCTGACGGGCCAAACATGATCCAGCTCGATAATATGGGTGCGCTCATCACTTCGCTGATGCGCTTTGACCAGCTGGCAAAGGCCGATCCGCTACGGGTATGATCAACAGCCGGGGCCGACCTTGACGCGGGCCTGTTAAGGCCTAGAATCGGCCCCGCATATTTTGACAATTGAAGTACTCTCATGACCCATGTTTTTACGCGCTTTCTCACTTTAGCTGCATTTGTAATCTTCGCCCTCGCCCCGGTGGCCCAAGCCCAAGACGCGGCAGACAGCCTGACCGGCACCATCGCCACAGAAAATGACGCGTTGCATGACGCCGATATCGCGGTGCGGATCAGAGAGATCTCGTCGGAACTCGGCGGCTATGAAGACGTGACCGTCACGGTATCCGAAGGCATTGTCGCCCTGCGCGGCACCACGGCAACGGCAACCGAGGTCTCCGACCTGTCGAGCCTCGTCGCGCGCATTGAGGGCATTGTCGCCATCAAAAACGACGTGACCGAGACGACAGACCTCGCCCGCAGGCTCAACCCAGCCATGGACAGGTTCCAAGCCCGGCTGACCCAAGCTTGGACCGCCCTGCCCCTGCTGCTGCTCTCGATCGTGGCCTTCGTGCTGATCGTGGCCATCGGCTACGGTATCGCCCGGTGGAAAGCGCCGTGGAAACGCGTCGCCCCCAATGCGTTTATCGCCAATCTCTACCGCCAGTTGGTGCAAGTCGTGTTCATCATCTTCGGCATTGTCGTCGCCCTCGACATCCTCGACGCCTCAGCCTTGCTTAGCACCATCCTTGGTGCTGCCGGTATCGTCGACTGGCCTTTGGTTTTGCGGTGCGCGACACGGTTGAGAACTACATTGCCTCAATCCTGCTCTCGATCAGGCAGCCGTTTCGGCCCAATGACACGATCGAAATCAATGGCGACGAGGGCAAGGTGATCCGCCTGACCAGCAGGGCCACAATTTTGTTGAGCTTTGACGGCAACCATATCCGCATCCCCAATGCGACGGTCTTCAAAAGCCGGATCGTTAACTACACACAAAACACCGAACGCCGGTTCAAGTTTGCACTGATTGTCGAGCAAAATAGTGACCTCGCCGAGGCCATGGAGATCGCCCGCTCAACCGTGCAGGCCCTGCCCTTTGTCATAGACCAGCCCGCCGCCTCGTCTTGGCTCGGCAATGTCTGCAAGGGCGGCATTGAAGTCACGGTCGTCGGCTGGGTTAACCAGCGCGACACATCGCTTGTGCGGGCGCGTGGTGAGGCGCTGCGCTTGGTCAAGCAAATGTTTGAGGCAAATGGCATTAATCTGGCTGACCCCACCCTGCGGGTCGCCCTGTCGTCTGACAGCCTTGGGCTGCAAACAGCTTTCGCTGCGCCAGCATCTGGCACTGCGGCAAGCACACCGGCCACGGCAAAGCAGCCCGCCCGGGCAGTCACCAAAAAGCCAGTGATCAAGCCATCTGATATCGGCACCGTCACTGCGCAGAGCGAAGATGAATTGGACAAAATTATCGCCGCAGAGCGCAACCAAGGCGTCGCTGAAGATTTGCTGAGCGGCGATGCGATGCATGAGTAGTATTTTTCGCAAAACGGGGCTTGAACAGCCCCGTGCTTCGGCGTATTGAGCGCAACGAGTTGGGATGTGGCCTAGCGGTAGGGCACCTGTTTTTGGTACAGTAGATCGTAGGTTCGAATCCTACCATCCCAGCCAATTTTCTTTTTGTGTGACGTCCGGCGTGAATTGCGACTCGTCCGCCGAGAAACGCGCCTTTTGCCCGTTAAGAGCGTAAACTAGGGTAAAATCCAACATTTTGGTTACTTAACTGCTGACAACTCATCATCGCCAGCCAGACAAAAACTGCCCCCATGAGTGGCAAAATGTTCCCATTCTAAATAGTCAGATTCGACACATCAGGCAGTCATTCGCTGCAGGTGCAACAGTATGGGTGAAAGCTGAGGAAGCGGACCTTCCAACACCTCAGGGAATTATTTTTTGTGGCTATTTGATGACCGACAAAAGGATCAGTTGCTCTGCGGCTTCTAAGGTCTCCGAAAACTGGCAAAATTACAGAATTTTCGGAGCCTCGTTGTTTGATCCCAAGGTTTGATGGTCCAATCTGTTCGTTGGAATAGAAGGAAGCACTATGGGACAGATACGTCTCGGTTGCGCCA
>JAESRD010000248.1 GCA_016764835.1 Paracoccaceae bacterium
GTCATGCAAAAATCGTTTCAACCGCTGTTCTTCGCCCGCGAAGACACGCGCCGGCCGTTCCTTTATGCGCTGGTGGCCATGGTGCTAAACGCCATTATCGCCATTGGGCTGTCGCCATATATCGGCTATATCGCCGCCGCCGTGGCCACCACAGTTGCGGGCTGGACCATGGCGCTACAGCTCTGGCTCGGGGCGCGCAGCATGGGCACGGCGTCGCAGTTTGATGCCCGGTTCAAGCAGCGTATCTGGCGGATTATTGCGGCATCCGGGCTAATGGGGGCGGTACTTTGGCTGGCGGCAATGCTGATGCTACCGCTGCTTACCGCCTCGGGCCTGCGCTACATCGCCTTGGCAGTGCTGGTGGCGATTGGGCTGGTCAGCTACGGGATTTTTGGCCAGTTGTTGGGCGCATTCAGACTGTCCGAATTTAAGCGGGCCTTAAAGCGCAATTAGCGGTGCCGCAGCCGCGCCAAGAACCCAGTCCAGCCGCCCGGCGCCACCAGAATACTGATACCAAAGCCGGTAAAGAACCCGGCCAGCTCGGCGATCCACTGAGGCCCCGCGCCAAAAAGCAGCCCGAAGACCAACTGAATGCCCAGCAAAAAGCCGATCAACCGAAAGGCTTTAATCTGGTTCTGGCCCATCATCTTTAGCCGCAGCCACATCAGGTAAGTATAGGCCCCGATCAGCCCGTAAACCGGGGTATATATGCCGTAAAGCGCCACCCGACCCGAGACCAGCATGCCAAAGACAACGGCACCGATCACCATGGCACCAATGAACACCGCCAGCAGCCCAACCGGGCGCAAAACCTCGCCCACATATTTGCCCAAAGCCAGCAAAATAACGCCGCCGAACACCGCTTGCATTGGCGCCGCATGCACAAATGGATAGGTAAAGAAGCGCAAGATCAGCTCAGAATCGAACCGGCCACGAATGGCGACCTGCTCCCACACGGCGGGTGAAAACGAGTAGCGGGTTAGCGCATCAAGCCGCCAGCCGATGCCAGAATTGCCGCCGATAAAGCGCATGTCAGCGAGGGTCAGCAGCCCCTCGACCACGGCCACGATCAGGAACAAAATAATGACAACCGGCGGCAGCGGGTTGACCGGGGCTTCTTGGTTCATGCGGCACTCACTTATTGACCTCTGGTTGAGGCATGGGTAAGCGAGGCGCAACCTTTATGCCAGCGGAACTGTCCCATGACCGATGCCAAAACTTTTACTCCCCCAACTTTCACCCCGCGCGTTTTCTCAGGGATCAAGCCGTCCGGCGGCCTGACGCTGGGCAACTATTTGGGTGCGATCAAGCGCTGGGTCGGCATGCAAGGCCCTGACTTTGAGACGGTTTACTGCGTGGTTGATCTGCACGCGATCACCGTGTGGCAAGACCCGCAAGATCTGCGCCGCGGCACGCTGGAAGTCGCCGCCGGGATGATCGCCAGCGGCATCGATCCGGCGCATTCGGTGCTGTTCAACCAGTCGCAAGTGCCAGAACATGCCGAGCTTGGCTGGATTTTCAACTGTGTCACCCGCGTTGGCTGGATGAACCGCATGACCCAGTTTAAGGACAAGGCGGGCGCCAATGCCGAGAAGGTCTCGCTCGGGCTTTACGCCTATCCATCGCTGATGGCCGCCGATATTTTGATTTATCAGGCGACGCATGTGCCGGTTGGCGAAGACCAAAAGCAACATGTTGAGCTGACCCGCGACATTGCCGCCAAGTTCAACCATGACTTCAAGACCAACCTGTTTCCAATGACCGAAGCCGTGATTGACGGCCCCGGCACGCGGGTGATGAACCTGCGTGATGGCACCAAGAAAATGTCAAAGTCTGGCGACAGCGACATGGAGCGGATCAATATGCTCGATAGCGCCGAGCTGATTGCCAAGAAGTTCAAGAAAGCCCGCACAGACCCTGCCCCGCTGCCAGACACGCTTGAGGGCCTTGCCGGCCGGGCCGAGGCGCGCAACTTGGTTGATATCTATGCCGGGCTGGCCGAGATCAGCCCCGAACAGGTGATCGCCGACTATGCGGGCGCTGGTTGGGGCAAGTTCAAACCGGCCTTGGCCGATCTGGCGGTTGATAAGCTGGCGCCTATATCGTCAGAGATGACGCGGCTGCTCGCAGACCCGGCTGAGCTGGAACGGACCTTGGCACAAGGGGCACAGAAAGCCCGCGCCATTGCCGCCCCTGTTCTGGAGCAAGTCTATGATGTTGTTGGGTTTGTGCGCCCGCGTTAGACCTCAAAACCGGCGAGCTCTGCGCGCCCAACAAGCCGCAGAAATTGCCCCGTTTTGGCGCGACCATTGCGTCTTTATGGCCTGCCGCGGCCGCGCTGTTGCCGCGCTGCGGCGCATTTCGTCTATTGATTTGGCCCAAAGCTTTGCTATTTCTAGAGGCCGTCTGTGCCAGAATGCACATTGACCAGCGTGTGATTATCATTATTTCTTGCGCTGAATTAAATTATTTCAAGTGCTAGAATTTGAAAACCACTCATGCAAGACCACTCACTACCCGACATTAAAGTTGGGCATATTCATCTGAAAGTTAGCGACCTTGATAGAGCCGTTAACTTCTACACAAAGCTGCTTGGGTTCACCATAACCCAGCGCTACGGCGGCTCTGCGGCCTTCTTATCTACGGGCGGCTATCACCACCATATTGGACTCAATACATGGGAAAGCCTCGGGGCGACCCCGCCGCCGGCGGGCCATACTGGCCTGTTCCACAGCGCCTTTGTCTACCCTGACCGCGCCACACTGGCGCTGGTGCTGCGCCGGGTTATCAAGGCCGGTGTGGCCATTGACGGCGCGGCTGATCATGGCGTGTCAGAGGCAGTGTATTTTCGTGACCCTGACAATAATGGCGTCGAGATTTACCGCGACAAGCCGCGATCTGAGTGGCCGGTAGATGCGGACGGCAATCTAAAAATGAATAATTCACCGCTTGATCTGCAAGCACTTTTGGCTGAAGGCTAAAACGCGCAGGGTCGCGAATGTGGCTGCTGCACTCGGCATTTTGGGCCAGATATTTCAAACCTGATATTCTGGAATTGGGAGAATAGCATTATGGCGACTGGCACCAACATCCGCACTTATTTTAACGGCGCTTGGCATGATGGCGACTTGCCGATCATCCGTGCCGCCGACCATGGCGCATGGCTGGGCAGCACCGTGTTTGACGGTGCGCGCTATGTGAACGGGCTGACCCCTGATCTGGCCGCGCATTGCGCCCGGCTTAACCGCTCGGCCAAAGCGCTTATGCTGACGCCGTCGCATAGCACCGATGAGATTGTTGCCATCATCCGCGAAGGTTTGCAGGCTTACGACGCGCAAACAGCGGTCTATATTCGGCCTATGTATTGGGGGCTTGATGGCGGCTATAGCGCCATAGTGCCTGATGATGGCCCGGCCGGGTTCTCGGTTTGCCTTGAGCAGATCGCCATGCCGCCCGCCGACCATGCCGTGAGCCTGACCACCACCCGTTTTCGCCGCCCGGTGCTTGAAGATGCGGTAATAGACGCCAAGGCTGGCTGTCTTTACCCCAACAATGCCCGCATGTTGGCCGAGGCCAAGGCCAAGGGTTTTAACAACGCGATCGCCGCCGACGCGCTTGGCAATGTGGCTGAGACAGCGACCTCAAACATCTTTATTGTGCGCGGCGGTGAGGTCTATACCCCAGTGCCAAATGGCACCTTCCTTGCCGGGATCACTCGCGCCCGCCATATCAGCAATCTGCGGGCAGACGGGCTAAAGGTGCATGAAGTTGTGCTGAGCTTTGATGATATTCGCGCCGCTGATGAGGTGTTTTTGTCGGGCAATATGGCCAAGGTCACGCCGGTCAACCGCTTTGAGGAACAAAGTTATCAGCTCGGCCCTGTAACAGCCCGTGCCCGCTCCCTATATTGGGAATGGGCCGCGCAAGAAGCATAAACGCGGCGTTGCTATGCCCCGCGCCATGCGGCAAGATGATCTAAACCGGAAGGCTGAAAATGCGCAAATTTCTTGTTCTTCTTGATGACAGCCGCGAATGTCTGAACGCCATGCGCTTTGCTGCTATGCGGGCGGCGCATACGGGCGGCGGCGTGACCATTCTATCGGTGATCCCGTCAGAAGAGTTCAACCATTGGATCGGTGTGGCCGAGCTGATGCGGGCCGAGGCGCGCGAGCGGATTGAAGTTCATTTCGAGGTTTTTGCCAAATGGATGCGCGACAGGCAGGGGATTGAGCCAGAACTGGTGATCCGCGAGGGCGACGCTTTGCCCGAGATCATTGCCCAGCTGCGCGAAGACCCCTCTATTGGCGTGCTGGTACTTGGCGCGGGTTCTGAGCAGAAGGGCCCCGGCCCGCTTGTGACCCAGCTGAGCAGGCAGGCCGGTGAGCTACCAGTGCCGTTTACGATTGTGCCCGGTGATATTAGCAAAGAGCGGCTTGAAGATATAACCTAGCCCCGCGACTTAGCCTCATTTCGCAATTTAGAATGCTTCTAAACGTTGACATTCACCCAAAATAGGCCCATTCATTTGGGCCTGACAGAAAGGTCATTTGCAATGTTCATTCAGACGGAATCGACCCCCAACCCGGCAACGCTCAAGTTCTTGCCCGGACAAACCGTTCTTGAAACCGGCACGGCTGATTTCCCCAGCTCTGAGGCCGCTCAAAGCTCGCCCCTTGCCAGCCGCATTTTTGCGACAGGCGATGTTGAAGGTGTGTTCTTTGGCAATGATTTTGTCACCGTGACCAAGACCGATGCCGCTGAATGGGACCATATTAAGCCAGCTATCCTCGGCGCAGTTATGGAGCATTTCCAGTCGGGCCAACCGGCTATTGAAGGGCCGCAGGCTGATTCTGGGCATAAGGTGCATGAAGGCGAAGACGCCGCTATTGTTGAGCAGATCAAAGAGCTGCTTGATACCCGCGTGCGCCCGGCCGTGGCCCAAGATGGCGGCGACATTACCTTTCATGGCTTTGAGAAGGGCGTGGTTTACCTGCCCACCCGTCAGACGCTTCAGGTTTATACGATCCCGGGTGTCATCGTGGGCGATATAAAA
>JAESRD010000249.1 GCA_016764835.1 Paracoccaceae bacterium
GCCAAACCCGGAATTCACATCAGTACGGTGGGTTTCATAACCGCCAGACATGTACAAACTCAACGTGTGCTGCTTATTATTCACATAATATAAGGTATCTCCTTTGCCGCTACCTCTGAGGGCTGGACGCTGACGCTGGCCAGCTCTGAAAATGAGGCTGGCACTTTGAACATGCTCAAAACCCTGCTGCGCGAACGCAAGGCTGACGGGTTTATCCTGCCGCGGACGGCCATGGATGATGCCCGCGTCAACTTGCTGCGCGCTTCACAAACACCGTTTGTGCTGTTTGGCAGGCCCGATGATGAGGCAGGCTGTGCGTGGTTTGATGTGCTCGGCGAAAACGCCATGGAACAAGCTGTTGAGCATTTGTTCAAGCTGGGCCATCGGCACATTGGCTTTGTGAATGGCGGGCTGTGTTACACTTATTCAAAAGCCCGCCGGGCCGGGTTTATCAAAGGCATGGCCAATGTTGGGCTGCGGCTTGACCCGGCGCTGATGACCCAAAGCGCGGTTGATGCCAAGGCCGGGGCACAGGCGGCAATGACGCTTTTGCGGTTGAGCGCGCCGCCAACGGCGATCGTTTATGCTGTCGATATAGGCGCGTTGGAGCTTTACCGGACCGCCGATCAGCTGGGGCTAACAATCGGCCAAGATATCTCTGTCATTGCCTATGACGGCGCACCGGAAGGGGCCTATCTGACCCCGCCGCTGTCAACTTTTGCCGTGCGCTACCGCGAGGCTGGCGAAAAGCTGGCGCATCTGCTCATCCGCCGGGTGCGGGGCGAGCCGCCCGAAGAGCTGCGCGAAACTGCGCTTGCTGATTTTCTGGACAAAGGCTCAGCCGGGCCGCCGCGCCTGACGCCGGTCCAGATCGCCAAGACGATCCGAGCGACCCTCGGACCAAATCTTCAATATGGGAGGAAAGACCAATGAAGACTTTTACCACGCCGTTGAAGGCGCGCATTCTGACAAGTGCAGCCATTGCTCTGGCACTGAGTGCAATGTCTGTTGCCGCCGATGACCTGCGGTTTTGGACCACAGAAGACCAGCCAGATCGGCTGGCTAAGCAAGAAGAAATGGCTGCGGCCTTTTCAGCCCAGACCGGGCATAATGTTGAGGTGATCCCTGTATCCGAGAGCGATCTTGGCACCCGCGCCACAGCCGCTTTTGCTGCCGGTGATCTGCCAGATGTGATCTATCATAGCCTGCAATTCACCCTGCCATGGGCCGAGGCCGGTATTTTGGATACTGACGCGGCCACGGATGTGATCGAAGCGCTTGGTATTGAGACATTCGCCTCTGGTGCGTTGAATATGGCCGCCGTTGCCGACGGTTTTGCCTCGGTACCGGTTGATGGCTGGACACAGATGATCCTCTACCGCGCTGATCTGTTTGCCGAGCACGGATTAGAGCCACCGACCAGCTATGCCAATGTGCAGGCCGCCCTTGAAGCGCTGCATAGCCCACCGGAAATGTACGGTTTTGTCGCCCCAACAAAGATTGACGAGAACTTCATGAGCCAGGTTCTGGAGCATGTATTCTTGGCCAATGGTGTGTCGCCTGTCGGTGTTGACGGCTTTGCCCCGCTGGATGAGACCGCGACGATTGAAGTGCTGGAATTCTACAAATCCATCGTTGAAGCCTCGCCTCCGGGTGAGCTGTATTGGGACCAGTCGCGGTCGCTCTACTTCTCGGGCAACACCGCCATGATCATCTGGTCACCCTTCATTCTTGATGAGCTGGCCGGCCTGCGCGACAGCGCCCCACCAACGCTGACAGATGACCCGACCAGCGGCGAGCTGGCCTCGCGCACTGGCATTGTGACCAACTTCTCCGGGCCATCAAACCCAGATGGCGCCGCTTGGGCTGACATGCGGTATTTTGGCATAACTGTTGATGCATCAACCGATGCGGCAATGGAGTTTGTCCAATATTCAACGTCTGACGGCTATGTTCAGACCCTGTCTATTGCGCCTGAGGGCAAGTTCCCTGTGCGTCGTGGCACGGCCGAGAACCCAACCGAATATGCCGATGCATGGGCAACATTGCCTGTTGGGGTCGACCGCCATGCACCGCTTGGCGATCTTTATGCCCAAGAGATGATTGACGAAATCGTTGGTGGTCTTGATGTCGCCCAGCGTTGGGGCGTGGCCGAAGGGCAGCTCTCATTGGCCTCCAAAATGATCAATGCACAAGTGATCAACCGGTTGGTCCGCGAGTTTGTTGATGGCGAACGCGACGGCCCAGCAACGGTGGCGGCCATGAACGAAGCCTTGGCCGCAATCGACTAAGCGACACTGGCGGGCGCGCTTTGCGACAGGCGCGCCCGCATCAAATCTGGAGAATTTCATGACTTCGACAACTTCTCCTACGAGCACGGCTCCGACGGAACGGCCCTCGACACTAAGCGCGGGCCCACCAACCGGCACCGGCCCGCAAGCGCGGCGCGAACAGCGGCTTGCTTGGGGAATGCTGATGCCGACTGTGATTGCGGTCTCACTGGTTGTGTTTCTGCCTTTGGTTGCGATCTTTTGGATCAGTTTTAAACCGATAGAGCTGTCTGACCTGCGCGCCGCCACCCCGGCCGTGCGCGAAGATTTGCGCGGCGGGCCAGAGGCGGGCGGCGACGAGGCGACTGTGCGCTACCGTTTGCGCAATTCAAGCCCTGATGAGCTGATAACTGGCGTGACCATGACCGACGCATGGCCCAGCGGGCTAGAGGTTGTACAGCTTGATAGCCAATGCACGATTACCGCAGGCACGCTGTTTTGCGACTTTGGCGACTGGGAGGGCGGACACCGCGAACGGCTGGAGATCCCTGTGATTGTATCGCAAGAGTTTCTTGACGGCCCACCGCTACGAGACAGCCAACCTGTGCTGACCGGCACCTCAGATAACGTGCTGACAAACTTCAAGTTTTCGCTCGAGAACTACGCAAAAATCTTTGATGGTGGTGAGTTTTGGGGCGTGCTGAAAGTCACGTTGTTCTACACCATATTTGGCACTATCGGCGCGCTGGTCATGGGGCTGTTTGCGGCCTTACTGCTCAACAAAAGTTTTCGCGGGCAGGGGATATTGCGCGGGCTCTACCTGTTCCCTTATGTGGCCCCGGTCATTGCGGTGGCCTTTGCGTGGATTTTATTATTCGACCCGTTTTCCGGCTCAGCCAATGCGCTGCTCTTGCAAATGGGCGTCACCAGCGAGGCGATAAACTTCTTTGGCGACAGACCCTTGGCCCTGATCATGGTCACCATATTCGAGATTTGGCGCTACTTCCCGCTGTCCTTCCTGTTCATCCTCGCCCGGATGCAATCAATCGACAGCGACATGTATGAGGCCGCCGACATGGATGGCGCATCGCCCTTCCAGAAATTCTGGTATTTGAGCCTGCCGCAACTGCTCGGCATCCTGAGCGTCTTGTTCTTGCTGCGCTTTATTTGGACATTCAACAAGTTTGACGACATCTTCCTGCTGACCGGCGGCAATGCGGGCACGCGGACGCTGACGGTCAATGTGTTTGAACAAGCTTTTGCCATTGGCAATATCGGCGCTGGGGCGGCTGTGGCTGTGGTGATCTTTTGTAGCTTGTTGCTGTTCTCCTACGTCTTCTTTCGGTTCATGAGCCAGGAGGAAGGGCTATGAAAATGCTGCGCTACGGCTACGTCACCGCCATTATATTGGGGCTCTTGTGGACTTTCACAATCGCCACAACGGCCGCTGTTGCCATGTCATTTGCCACCGGCGAGGCGTTTCGCCCCAGCTTCAACATGTCTGTGCTTTGGGGGGCGGCACTTGGGCTGGCCTGTCTGCCGGGGCCAATGGTCAAGGCGGTGGCTGGCGCGCTGGTCGTCGCCGGGGCCTGCTGGCTGGGCTTCGGTCCAATCCTTGTCGGCGCGAATGTTTCGCTATTGGCGCAGGTTTTGGGCATCGCCGCTGTCGCCGGTTTCTCAGCTTTGGGGCTGTGGATCATCCTATCCGACTGCGCCTTTGGCGCGCTTAGCCGCCATGAATTTGAGGAGGCCATCATCGGCTTCCTCACCGGCTTTGGCTATATTTTCTTCACCGCCATCGTGCTGATCCCGTTCTACCTGATGGTCATGACCAGCCTCAAGAACCAGTCAGAGCTGATCCAAAACCCGCTCGATTTCTCGATCGACCTGTCCAAAGGCCGCGAGCTGTTTCGCAGCTATTTTGAACTGTTCGAACAGTTTCACTTCGGCTCCTTCTTGCTGACATCCTTCATCATTTCAGTGCTGACAGTGCTGCTGACCCTACTGCTCGCCGTCCCCGGCGCCTATGCCGTCGCGCGGCTCAAGTTCAAAGGCAGGGCTGCGTTTTCACGCGCAATTCTGCTGATCTATATGGTGCCGATGATCGTGCTGGCTTTGCCAATCTACATCGCCTTTTCCATGACTGGCTTGCGCAATTCGCTGTTTGGTATCTTGCTGATCTACCCTGTCACCACCATCCCGGTGGCTTTGTATATGCTCCAAGGATACTTCCGCGGGTTGCCTGCCGAGATCGAAGAGGCCGGGTTAATGGACGGGCTCAGCCGGATAAAGGTGATCTGGAAAATAACTTTGCCATTGTCGCTGCCGGCTTTGGCCTCGGTCTCGCTTTATGTCTTCATGATCGCGTGGAACGAGTTCCTCTTGGCCTTCATGCTGCTTGATGACCCGTCAAAGTTTACGCTGACGCGCGGTATCGCCGCCCTCAACTCATCAGAAATCCCGCGCCAACACCTGATGGCCGGGTCCGTTATTGCCACAGTGCCAATCATGGCGCTGTTCCTCGGCCTCGAGAAATTCATGACCAAAGGGCTGACTGCCGGGTCTGTCAAAGGCTAGTGCCCGACTTAACAAGATATGGGCTAGTCGCCCGACCTAACAAGATATGGGCTAGTCGCCCAATGAAACGAGATATGGGCTAGTCGCCCAATGAAACGAGATATGATCCAAATGACAAATGAGCAGCTTAATGCGCAAGCCCGTGCGATCCTGACCGGCAATGATAGGGGCGGCTATACTGTGCCAACTTCGGGGCTCTACCCCTACCAATGGAACTGGGACAGCGCCTTTGCCGCCTGGGGGTTTTCAACCTTTGACAATCCGCGGGCATGGCAAGAGCTGAACACGCTGTTTGCGGGCCAATGGGCGGATGGCATGGTGCCGCATATCATTTTCCATCAGAATGATCCGGGCTATTTTCCCGGCCCAGAGGTCTGGGGTACAGGCACAACACCGCCCACATCTGGCCTGTCGCAGCCGCCGGTTGCCGCGATAATGGCCCGGCTGATTTGGCAGGAAGACAAGGCGGCGGGGCTGGCGCATATCAAAGCGCTCTACCCCAAAATGTTGGCGTGGCACCGCTGGTGGCATGAGCACCGCTGTGCCGCGGGCCCGGCAGCCGTGACCCATCCGTGGGAATCTGGGCGTGATAATTGTCCCGACTGGGATATTGGCATGGCCAATGTCGATGGCTCTGGTGTGGGCGAGTATAAACGCCGCGATACCGGCCATGTTGACCCGTCAATGCGGCCGAGCAAGGCCGAATATGACCGCTATCTGGCGATCCTTTATTTTGGTCGTGAATGTGGTTGGAACCAGAAGAAGATCATCGATGATGGTCCGTTTCTGATGGCCGATCCCGGTGTGACCTTTATCTTGCTGCGCGCCCATGATGATCTGGCCGCAATCGGCCGCGAACTGGGCGAAGATGTGGCCGAAATTGAGAGCTGGGCCACCCAGCTGCGCGCCGGGCTCGACATGATCTGGAACGATGATCTGGGTGCTTATGATGCGCGCGATCTGCGTACGGGTAAGTTTGCCGGGGTGCTTGGCTCGGGCGCTTTCCTCGCCTTTCTGGCAGGCGAAAGCAGGCCCGCGCTTGACGCAAACCTAACCCGGATCTGGGATGCCGTGACCTACGGCATCCCCTCATCTGACCCACATGCCGCAGGCTTTGCCCCACGCCGCTACTGGCGCGGGCCAACATGGCCGGTGGTTAACGCGCTGATAGCATTGGGTTTACGCAGCTCTGGTAAGCTAGAAGAAGAAGCCAGACTGCGCGATGAGACCGCGGCGCTTATCCGCAAACACGGCTTCTATGAGTATTTCGACCCGCTTGATGCCACGCCCTGCGGCGGCGATACATTTACATGGACCGCAGCCATCTGGCTGACTTGGGCCGGGCGCGAAGAGGGGGCAAGCTAATGGCTGCAATCGAGCTGAGAGCCGTCGAGAAATGGTTTGGCGACACGCAGGTGATCAAGGGTATTGATCTGGCCATTGAACAGGGTGAGTTTGTCATCTTTGTTGGCCCGTCTGGCCGCGGAAAGTCAACGCTTTTGCGGATGATTGCCGGGCTGGAAGAGGCCAGCCGAGGCCAGATCATGATAGACGGGCGCGACGCCACTGCAGAGCCGCCGCATAAGCGCGGGCTGGCCATGGTGTTCCAATCTTACGCGCTTTATCCTCACATGAGCGTTCGCGGCAACATGTCGTTCGCCTTGAAAATCGCCAAGAAATCC
>JAESRD010000250.1 GCA_016764835.1 Paracoccaceae bacterium
AACGGGGCGACACCGCGCGCGGTGGTGAGGATAAGCGCCAAGAGCAGCGCCGAGAGGGCGATGCCACGGCCAACCGGCGGCGCGTCCGCAATCCGCTCAACCCGCAGCGCCGCGCGTTCTTCATCGGTCAGCAGCCGGGGCGCTTGCGCACCGCCAGAAGCCTCAATCGCCGCTTGCTCGGCAATGGCTGTGTCCCAACCGTCTTGGCCATGCAGCTCGATCATTGCACCGCGGCATTGGTCTGACACATTGGTGCGCAGGCTGGCCGATGGCCCGGCCGCCGAATAGCTATCGACGGTGATATCTTGGCTGCCCTTCAGGCCCACCTGACCGGCTATTATGAGCCCGCCAATCAACAATACCGGCGCCAGCAAGAGCCATGTCAGCTTGTCGTTGCGGGTGGCCAGCGGCGCGTCTTTATTGACAGCATAGACAATCGCTGGGGCTTTGGACGGGTTGAGCAGGGCATAGCCAAACGCGTAAGCCGCATAGAGGATCGCCAACAAAACGCCGGGCAACATTGCCGCCTGAAACAGCGTGCCGACCGAGACCACGGCCGGTTCGCCCAGATAGGTTAGCGCGTCAGAACAGCCAGCCAGCTGGGCACGGTTTTCTTGGGCTGTGGCGTAGATGTCGCCCGCCAAAGTGCCGAGCAACACAATGACAATCGAGGGCGGAATGATCTGCCCCAGCGTGCCAGAGGCGGCAATAACGCCGGTTGAAAGCTCTGGCGAATAGCCGTGTTTGAGCATGGTCGGCAGAGCCAACAGGCCCATTGTCACCACGGTCGCCCCGACGATGCCGGTCGAGGCGGCGAGGAACGCGCCAACCACGACGATAGACACGGCCAAGCCGCCGGGCAGCGGGCCAAAGACCCGCGCCATTGTCGTCAACAAATCATCAGCGATTTTGGAGCGCTCAAGGGTGATGCCCATCATCACGAACATCAACACCGCCAGCAATGTCTCAATCGAGGCACCGGCCAGCACGCGCTCGTTTATGCGGTTAACGATAAAGCCAAGGTTGCGGTCTAGCGCCTGCTCCCAGCCGTTGGGGAACAAAGCCGTGTCGTAGCGCGGCAGCTCTGGGTAGCGGAATGTGGTGATTGCATCGGGCCTGACGCCGTTAGCCGTTAGCGCTTTGAACGCCTCTGACGAAGTGTCTATCGCCGCGTGAATAAGGTAGCCGTTGCTGTCGAGCACTGCGATAATGGTGAACGAGATCACCCCGGCCCCGGCTATGGCAAACGCCACAGGGAAGCCTGAGAGGATGCCGCTAAACAGGCATAAGAATACGATGATTAGGCCGATCTCGACGCCATCAAGTCCAAATAGCATTGCCCGCCCCTTTTAGTGTATTGCTGCGACAAGCTCGGCTTGTTCGTCGCCGAGTGTGTCTTTGTCTAGATATTTGCCTTCTGATTCCGGGCCTTCTCGAAGTTCGAGATAGGAGCGGTAAAAGAAGGTAACGGCTTGCAGCAAGATCATGGCTGTCATCATGAGGAGCAGCATCTTGAACAAGAAATATGCGTTAAAGCCGTTGGGCGAAAAACCGATTGTCTCAACATTCCAGCGCATGGCGCGGGACTTGTTCATCAGCCGCTCCAGCTGGTCGGAGGCCGATGTGTTTGGCACGATCAGGTGCCGCCATTGGAAGAACCACGCATAAAGCCAGATCAGCACGGCGGCCGGGACCATAAAGATCATGCAGCCAACCATGTCGATAATCCGCTTGGTGCGGAAGGACACGCCAGAATAGACCAGATCAACCCGCACATGGCCGCCTTGCACAAATGTGTAGGCAAGGCAAAGCGTTACGACGATAGCGTTATACAGCTTCAGCTCTTCGGCCCACCAGCTAATGTCATGCGTGACCGAAATGCCAAAGCCGAATGACAGCTGCGAGACGGTGAAAACCCGCTGCATGAAGATGATAATGATCTGCTGGAGCACCATCAACAAGCCAGCCCAAGCCGCAGCCCGGCCAACTTTGTTGGAAAACCCCTCAAAAATTCGCACGCAGCGCCACATGAAGTTGCGCCAGATCAGGCCGCATATGGTCACCACCAAGAACAGGGCCAAGACGACGAAGAAAAGCTCAACCGAGGCACCGTAATAGATGAATCGCATGATTGATTGTTTGTCTTCGACCGTGCCTGCCCATGTCACCCAGTCGAGCCAGAGGCCCGGATGGCTGAGCGCATAGAAAAGGTTGTAAAAGGCTTCAATAAGATTGGCTAAAACCCATCCTACCGCATTGCCGCCCCACGCTTCGACAAGGCCCATGGCCTTCTCCCCCATCAACTTCTTTTTGTTTGTTTACTCGGCCTGCATTTACGCCACCAAGCAATCCGGGCCCCGCAATGGAGGCCCGGACGAGAGTTGGGGCTTAGCCCAAAATGCGGTCACGCTGCTGGCGATACGCGCCTTCAGAACGTGTCAGCCAACTGGATGACGCGCGCATTGACGTTGTCGCGCTTTCGCGAATGCCGTCATAGATTTCGTCGCCAGCATATTGGTCCATGGTCTCAGCTGCTGCTGCGCCCATTGCATCCCAAACTGAATCTGGGAATTCAAGAACTGTGACGCCACCAGCCTGAAGGCGTTGCAGTGCCGCGCCATTCTCAGACAAGAACTGAGCGAGGTTCCACTGGTGACATTCACCCGAGGCGATCTCAATGATCTTTTGATGTGCAGGAGACAATTCTTCAAACACATCGCGGTTGGTGGCCAAAGTCAGACCAGCGCCCGGCTCGTGGAAACCAGCCGTGTAGTAGAACTTGGTGATCTCTTGGAAACCGGCTTTCTCATCAGCCCAAGGACCGATCCATTCTGTGCCGTCAATCGCACCGGAAGCCAGTGCTTGATACACTTCAGAACCCGGCAGGTCCTGCACCGAGGCGCCCATAAGACCAAGTGCTTGGCCACCAAGACCCGGCATGCGGTATTTCAGACCTTGGAAATCTTCAGGACCGTTGATCTCGTTCTTAAACCAGCCACCAGCCTGTGCGCCGGTATTGCCAGCCAAGAAGCTCTTGAGGCCAAAGATTGAACCCAGCTCGTCATGCGCCTCCATACCACCATCATGGTAGTACCAGTTGGCCAGCTCTTGGGCTGTCATGCCAAATGGCACGGCCGTAAAGAACGCATAGCCTGGATGTTGGCCAATGAAGTAATAGTCGGCGCCGTGATACATGTCGGCTTGGCCGGATGTCACCGCGTCAAACACTTCAAACGCACCAACCAACTCACCAGCGGCTTTGACTTCAACAGTCAGCGCACCATCAGACATGGCAGTGATCGTATCAGCAACCCGCAGGGCCGCGTCAAAAACACCTGCAAGGCCGCGGCCCCAAGTGGTGACCATTGTCAAAGTCCGGTTGCCTTGAGCGTAAGCTGGTGCTGCAAGTGTGCTGGCTGCCGCAGCGCTGCCGCCAAGTGCAGACGTTCTCAGAAAAGAACGACGATCCATAAAGTATCCTCCCGATATTATTTTGCCCGTGCTTTTGCTTGGGCATTCTCCGAATAGATATCAGGCTAGGTCAACATCTGCTTGGTAGGAATACCTCTCAGGCCAGATTCTCACGTTTTTGTCATTTTATTGGTGATTTCGCTGGATTGTCGCCTGCACCAAGCCCGGTTTTGACCCAAATGAGCTGGTTCATTTCTAAATGCTCACCCTTTGGTTGACTGCCCTAAGAGTTCGCCCCTTGATCGACGGCTCTAAAAGCGCGCCCTTTGCTCGACAGCGCGCGCACGGCCGCATCACTGCAAGCGGTTCTGCTGCGGCACTTATGGCGCAACAATTGACAGGTTTGGGTGTTTTCCTGTCAGGCATTATCACGCAATGCGACATCCAAATGGTCGAGCGGAACTGTGAAGTTGCTGTTGCCGGGCATGCGCGGATCGGGCGCTGCACTCGGGCCGCAAACCACGCGCACATCTTGGCCGCGCGCCTGCGCCGTGGCCATTATCAGTGGCTTCTCTTCTAGGTCATCAGGATGCAGGATCACCACCTGCGCCGATGGATTGCCCAGCATCATCGGCAGTAACAGGTTTGAGCCGTAAGGCCCGGCAATATGCGTGGCCCCGGCGGCCAATTTTAGCTGGGTCTGCACGTCGAGCTTCTCTGGCAAAATACGGGTATATCCGGCGCGGGCGAGCCGGGCGGCCACGGCATCATGATTTGCGATCTGGCGCACGAAGCCGGGCGATCGGTCTAGGAAAATCTTCTTGGGCAGATCATGATCGACCGAGATTTGCGGCGCCATCGCCAAAACCCGGGCCAGTGGTGCCGGCGACAGCGTGCAGCGCGCGGTGGTAAAGCGCTGGCCCGGGCTGGGCCAGACCGGGGTGAATTCCGGGGTTGAGGCGGTCCAAAGACGGCCCACCTGAACCGGGCGCGGCGGGAACAGATCAATCACTTGCCTGCCGCCGCTCAGATACGCCATCAGGTCTCGATGCGGCTGCATTGCGGCTTTGTCTATCAAGAGCGGCGCATCGGCCGGGCAGTCTGGATCGCTCAGCGCCATAAGCAGACGCGGGGCAAAATCCATGATTGAGTGGCCCCAAGCCAGTGAGAATGGCCCGACAAGATCAATCGCCGTGTCAATATGCACAGGCGCGCGGCGCGGCACCTCGATAGCGGCCCGGCTCCCGTGCCAGTCTGTCACCACCGGGTCCGCCGCCCAATGCACGGCCCAACGGCTCAGATCACCCGGCTGCAAATCGGCGATCAGCCCGCCCGCGTCGCGCCGCAGATTGGAGACACCGTAAACAACTGTATCGCGCAGACCGGCCAGAAACAGCGCGCGGGCGCTGATCTGGGTGGCTGGGGCCGGCGGCTGGCCAATAATCTGCGGGGCCGCAATAGAGGTCGGTTCGGCCTCGGCGTAGCTGCGGTAAATATTGCCAGCTTCCCGTGCAACATCTTGCAAGCCGCGCACAGGCAAAGTAGCGCGCGC
>JAESRD010000251.1 GCA_016764835.1 Paracoccaceae bacterium
ACCCGCTGGGCGGCTTGCCAGACCTAGAGGCGCGGCGGCTGCGGTTTATTGGCGATGCGCATGACCGTATCCGCGAGGACTACTTGCGCATCCTGCGGTTCTTTCGGTTTCATGCGTGGTACGGCGCGCCGGGTATCGACGCCGAAGGGCTGGCCGCTTGCGCCGCGCTGGCTGACGGGCTTGAGCAACTGTCCAAGGAGCGCGTCGGCTCGGAAATGCTCAAACTGCTCGGCGCGCAAGACCCGGCCCCGGCTATGGCCTCAATGCAGGCTTGCGGTGTGCTGATGCGGATCTTGCCGGGGGCTGATGCGGGGCTGATCGCGCCTTTGGTTTACCAAGAGGAACTGCGCGGTCTTGCGCCAGATGCCATTCGTCGCCTGACAGCGCTTTGCGGCCAAATTGACGGCAAAGAGCTGACTGCCGCGCTGCGCTTGACCCGTGCGCAAGCGGCGCGGTTCGCCCAGCTACGTGCTGCTTTGGCCGCAGATATGGCCGCAGGCGAGGCGGGTTACAGGCTCGGGGCTGAGCTTGGCGCCAGTCTTTTGGCCCTGCGCGCCGCGTGTGGGCTAAGCCCTGCGCCGGGCGAAAATACCGCCCTGCGCACGGGGGGTGCGGCCAAACTACCTGTCAGCGCCGCCGATCTTATGCCCGACTTGAGCGGTGCTGCGCTGGGCGCACGGCTCAAGCAGCCAGAGGTAAAATGGGTCGCCAGTGGCTTTGCGCTCAGCCGAGATCAGCTGCTGGCCTAGCTTTTGCCCTTGTCGTTCCGGTTTCGTTTCGGCACTATCGGTTATATACACAATATCAGCGGCCCATTTCGCCGCCCCAATTTACAGCATTTTTGACGCCTTTCGCTGCGCGCCTTCGTGACGCCGCCTGTTTTGGCCCAAAAATGCCAAGCTTCTAGAGACCCCAAGATGTTCCGTTATTTTGAAAACCTTGTTGACCCTTTTGCCGCCCATGCGCCCGATGACAACCCGCCGCAAAAAGCCGTAGCGTTTCTGCGCAACTATGCACGCCCGTTCTACCGCGTGTTTGTTGTGGCGACGATTATGGCCATTGTCGTGGCGGCGGTGGAGCTGTGGCTGATCTATTATATGGGTCATATTGTTGACGTTATGGGCAGCTCGACCCGCCAGACATTTTGGCAGGATTATGGGGCTGAGCTGATGTTGGTCGCCGTGTTTATTTTGTTCGGTCGGCCGATATTGCAGCTGTTTGATGTGGCCCTGCTTAACAATACGATCATGGCAAACTTTGCGCCTATGGTCCGCTGGCGGGCGCATAATCATGTGTTGCGTCAGTCGGTTGGCTGGTTTGAAGACGACTTTGCCGGGCGGATATCGAACCGGATGATGCAAGCGCCGTCATCGGCGGGCGAAGTGATGTTTCAACTGTTTGACGCGATCGCGTTCTCGCTGGCCTATCTGATCGGGGCGGCGGTGTTGTTGGCGGCGGCGGATGCTAAGCTGCTGCTGCCATTGGCGCTGTGGTTTGGGCTGTTTTTGCTGCTGCTCAGCTGGGTGGTGCGCAAGATTGGCCCCGCCTCAAAGGCGGCGGCAGATGCGCGCAGCAAGGTCACGGGCCGGGTTGTTGACAGCTACACCAATATTCATTCGGTCAAGATGTTTGCCCATCATGAAGCCGAGCTGAACTATGCCAAAGAGGCCATGATCGAGACCCGCGACACGGCGATGAAGGAAATGCGGCTGTATACGATCATGGATGGCGGGCTGGTCACGCTGAACGGCGTGCTGATCGTTGGCGTGGTCGGCTGGGCGATTACCCTGTGGGTGCAGGGCACGGCCAGCATTGGCGCGGTTGCGGCGGCCACGGCGCAGGCGCTGCGGCTCAACGCGATGACAGGCTGGATCATGTGGGCGCTGACGGGGCTGTTTCGTGATCTTGGCGTTGTGGCCGAGGGCATGGAGACCATTGCTCAGCCGGTGACGATGCTTGATGCGCCGGGGGCGCGTGCGCTTGAGTTGACTGGCGACGCCGATGCGCAGATCGAATTTCGCAACGTCAGTCACCATTATGGCCGCGAAAGTGGCGGGCTGCATGAGCTGTCACTGTCCATTGCTGCGGGCGAAAAGATAGGCCTTGTCGGTGCGTCGGGGGCGGGCAAGTCAACGTTGGTCAAACTGCTGTTGCGGTTTTATGATGCCGAGGCCGGGCAGATATTGATCGACGGGCAAAACATTGCCGATGTTCAGCAAGACAGCCTGCGTCGGGTGATCGGCATGGTGCAGCAAGACAGCTCGCTGTTGCACCGTTCTGTGCGCGACAATATCCTCTATGGTCGCCCCGACGCCTCGGAGGCCGAAATGATCGACGCCGCCCGCCGGGCCGAGGCGCATGACTTTATTCAAGACCTCACCGATGGCGAAGGCAGACGCGGCTATGACGCGCTGGTCGGCGAGCGTGGGGTCAAACTTTCGGGCGGGCAAAGGCAGCGGATAGCGCTGGCGCGGGTGATGCTCAAGAATGCGCCGATCTTGGCGCTGGACGAGGCGACGAGTGCGCTGGATTCGGAAGTTGAGGCTGCCATTCAAGACACGCTCTACCGGATGATGGAGGGCAAAACCGTGGTGGCGATTGCGCATAGGCTTTCCACCATTGCCCGGATGGACCGGATCGTGGTGCTCGAGAATGGCACCATTATTGAGCAAGGCAAACACAAGGCACTACTGGCGCAAAACGGTATTTATGCCCGGTTCTGGGCGCGACAGACCGGCGGATTTCTTGGCTTTGATGAGCAAAGCAGCGAGGAGGGGCAATGAGCTTCTTTCAAAATATTGAAGATATGATCGACCACACAGCCCATGCAGATGGGCCGCCACCGGGCACGGTTGTGCCTTTCATCCGCTGGTCGCTCAAAGGCGCTGGCAAGGCGGTTGGCATTGGCGCGCTGATCTCGGCCAGCTCTGGCGTGTTCGAGGTGTTTTCGGCCTATATGCTCGGCTTTGTTATTGATGCAGCGGCGGGCACGGAGCCGGGCGCGTTCTTTGGCCAAAATGCCTGGTTGCTGGTTGGCATCGTGCTGTTCTTTTTGGTGGCGCGGCCGCTGGTTTTGGGGCTGTCTGGCATGTCGCAAACTGTGCTGATCGCACCGGGGCTTTTGAGCTTGGTCACATCGCGGTTGCACCGCTACACGCTGGGCCAGCCGGTCAGCTTCTTTGACGATGATTTCGCCGGGCGCATAGCGCAAAAAGAGGGCCAAGCGGCGCGGGCGGTGACAGATCTTGTGGTTGATCTGCTGCATGCGATCATCTTTGCGCTGGCCTCGTTTGTGGGCGCAGTGGTGATGTTGGCTTTGGTCAATGTTTGGACCATGGCGGTGCTTGGGCTTTGGATCATTGTCTACCTCGCATTCATTGCCTATTTTATGCCGCGTATCCGGGTGCGCTCGCAGGCGCGGGCGGCGGCGCGGGCCATGGTCACAGGGCAGATCGTTGACACGGTGACCAATATCAACACGGTCAAGCTCTTTGCGCATTCGCAGCATGAAGACCAAGCCGCACTCGGCGCGCTGGGCATTTTGCGGCAAAAGTCGCTCGACTGGGGCTGGCTGTCGGCCAAGTTCAGGTTCTTGCTGATGGCGCTGTCGGGCGTGTTGCCGCTGGTTGTTGTCGGCGCTGCTCTGTTCTTCTGGTCACGCGGCACGGCGAGCATTGGCGAGGTTGTTGGCGCGGGCACCATTGCGCTGCGGCTGTCGCAGATGACCGGCTTTGTCAGCTTCACGCTGATGAACATGTATTCCAACATTGGCGAGGTTGAAGACGCGATAGAGACGCTGAGCCCGGCCTATAAACTGTTTGATGCGCCGGGGGCGGTTGAGATGCAGCCTGCCTCTGATATCAAGTTTGAAAATATCACATTTACCTATGGGCGCGGTTCTGGCGGCGGTGTGCGCAACTTAACGCTCGACATTAAGGCAGGCGAAAAGCTGGGCATTGTTGGCGCGTCAGGGGCGGGCAAATCAACACTGGTATCGCTGTTGTTGCGGCTGCATGACCCCGAAGAGGGGCAGGTGCTGATCGGCGGGCAACCTGTGCATAAAGTGACCCAAGAAAGTCTGCGCCGCCAAATTGGCATGGTTACCCAAGAAACGGCGATGTTTAACCGGGCGGCAGCCGACAATATTCGCTATGGCCGCCCCGAGGCGAGCGACGAAGAGGTGGCCGATGCGGCGCGCTCGGCTGAGGCGCATGAGTTCATTTTGAACCTTGAAGATTTTCGCGGGCGCAAGGGCTATAAGGCCTATCTGGGCGAGCGCGGTGTTAAGCTTTCTGGCGGGCAGAGGCAGCGGATATCGCTGGCGCGGGCCTTGCTGAAAGACGCGCCGATACTTGTGCTTGATGAGGCGACGAGTGCGCTGGATTCTGAGGTCGAGGCACAGATCCAGAAAGTTCTGGAAACGGCGATGCAGGGCAAAACGGTTATTGCCATTGCCCACCGGCTTTCAACTTTGTCGAGCATGGACCGGATTATTGTGCTCGATGATGGCGAGATTGTAGAGCAAGGCAACCATGCGCAACTCTTGGCGCATGACGGACTATATGCGCGCTACTGGAACCGTCAATCTGGTGGGTTTATCCAAACGGATGAGGCGGGGTAGCGGTGGGGCGAATTGGCTGATTGTCATGTATTGCGTAGCGTCTAGCCTGTTTGGCGCAATGTTTGGCTTTCTTGGCTGGCAGTTTGCGGCTAGGGAAGGCGACTAGACAAACGCGAAAAGGACGGCCCCAGATGGAAACGCGGATTAAGAGCCTGACATGGCAAGGGCTGGGCCGGACGGAAGACGGGCAATATCTGCCGCGGGTGCTGCCGGGCGAGGTTGTTGAGGTTGGCGAGGGCACTGCGTTTCGCATTGTCACGCCGTCAGCTGACCGGATTGCTGCTGTTTGTCGGCATTATAAGGGCTGCGGCGGCTGTTCTATGCAGCATGCGGGCGATGATTATATTGCCAATTGGAAAACCGATGTTGTGGCCCGCGCCTTGGCGGCGCAGGGGATAGAGGCCGAGATCGCCGGGGTTGAAACCTCGCCGCCGGGCAGCCGCCGCCGGGCTAAGTTTGCTGGGCGACGCGGCAAGTCTGGGGCGCTTGTTGGCTTTCATGGTCGTGCATCTGAGGTTTTGACGCAGGTGCCTGATTGTTTGCTGGTTATGCCGCAGATAACGGCCGGGCTACCGGCGCTTGAAGCGCTGACGCTTTTGGCCGCGTCACGCAAAACCGCCGCTGCCCTGACGGTCACGCAAAGCGAGGCCGGGCTTGATGTTATGGTCGAGTCAGAAAAGCAGATGAATATACAGCTGGAATCCGAGCTGCCCGCTCTGGCTGCCAAATATAAGCTGGCGCGGATATCATGGAACGGAGAGATCGTGGCGACGCTTAATGCGCCTTACCAGACATTTGGCGCGGCCAAGGTTGTGCCACCGCCGGGGGCGTTCTTGCAGGCAACGGGGCCGGGCGAGGCGTTGCTTTTGGCGCATATTCGCAAGGCAGTAAGCGGCGCGGCAAAGGTGGTTGATATCTTTGCTGGCTGCGGCACCTTTGCGCTGCCATTGGCCGAAGACGCCACCGTGCATGCGGTTGAGGGCGATGCGGCGATGATTGACGCGCTTGATCTTGGCTGGCGCCAAGCCAAGGGGCTCAAGACCGTGACAACAGAGGTGCGCGACCTGTTTCGCCGCCCGCTATTGCCCGACGAGTTGCGCGCTTACGGGGCCGCCGTGATCGACCCGCCACGTGCCGGGGCGCAGGCGCAGATAGAGACTTTGGCGGAGTCTCAAATACCGATAATCGCTATGGTGTCGTGCAATGCTGTCACCTTTGCCCGCGACGCGAAAACCTTGGTTGATGCGGGCTATACGCCCGGCCCGGTCACGATTATCGACCAATTTCGCTGGTCTGCTCATGTTGAACTTGTGTCACAATTCACGCTTCGTTGATCAGTGCCTCATATTTCAGCATAGTAAGTAGAGGCTGTTTTGAGCTAGACAGGTTCAAACGATCAAGACCGGTATGGGGCAACGAATGGTAATTTCACGGCGCGGTTTTATTGCAGGCTCGGCAGCGGCATTGGCGGGGTGTTCGCAAGACCCGCAAATGTTGGACTATGACGGGCCAGCCGTCACCAGCCTGCTGGTGCGCAAAAATGCGCGGATGCTCCACCTGTTTAGCGGCCCGCAGCAGATTGGCTATTTTCGGTTTGAGCTAGGTTTTGCGCCTGTTGGGGCAAAGCAAGTGCGCGGCGATGGCCGCACGCCAGAAGGAATTTACCGCATAGATCGGCGCAATCCGAACAGCGCATATCATCTGTCGCTTGGCATATCTTACCCCAACAGACAGGACCGCGCCTTTGCGCATGAGCAGGGCCACTCGCCGGGCGGTGATATCTTTATTCATGGCACCCCGCGCGAGCTTGAGGGCCAGCCTGACTGGACCGCCGGGTGTTTGGCGGTGCGCAATGGCGAGATTGAACAGCTGTTTTCAATGATACAGGTTGGCACGCCAATTGTGTTGCGCGCCTAAGCGGGCGCGGTCGTGTCGGTTGGCTTAGTTAGCCAGAACCATCGTCCACCAGATTTTGCCGCTTTGCTCTTGGAACCAGGCAATGCCCATGCGGGTTGCTGCCGGGTCAAGGATCACATCGCGCGTGGCGGTTAGCGCCATCCATGCGGCCAGTGTTTCAAGATCAGACTCGTAGGTTTCCGATATGGTCTCGCCGACCAGATTGCCGACATAGCCAACCCGGTTGAGCCGGTCGATTGGCGACGAGCCATCAGAGCCAAAATGCCATGGCCTGTTTTGCAGCGCCATATCGCGCGACTGGGTGGCGGCGGCGGCGTTGAGCTGGGCGTCAAGCACCAGCTGACCGGCGCCGCTGGCTTGGCGCAGCGCGTTTAGTCCGTCGAGCATACGAAACGGGATCTGGGCGGCCTCAGCGTCGCTGATGATAAACGCGCTGGGCAGCGGCAGCCCGTCTGGGCCGATGCCAGCGGGCACGCCTGTACAGGCAGCGAGCACCAAAAGCGGCAAAGCCAGCACCATTTTACGTCGCAACATCGGGAACTCCATTCATCTCTTCACTGGTCTTACCCGGTTGCGACTGCCCATTCAAACCCTGATCGGCGCTGCTTTGCCGATATAACGCGGCTTTGAATTGCCCGTGACGACGACTGAGCGTAATACGGGGTTGAAACATTGCTCTGCTGGAGAATCCCCCGTCGTGGCACACGCACCAAAGAACCACATGAACCGCCGACTGTTTGTCGGCTCTGCCGCTATTGGGCTGTTTAGCCCTGCGCTGACTGGGGCTGCCTTTGCCCAGACCGAGAACTCGACCGAGATTGAGAATGATATCTCGCAATCGACAACGCATAACGTGTCTAGCTTTCGGGCGCTCGACTGGCGGCCCTACTTTAGCAGCACGGCCGGTGGTGCTATCTTGGTCGATATCCAATCGCGGGCTTTGCATTACTGGTCCGAGGATCAGGCGACATATAAGCTATATCCGTCATCTGTGCCGCTCACGGCTGATCTGACCCGGCTGGGCCGCACCGAGGTTGTGCGTATGGTCGAAGGCCCAGATTGGCGGCCAACACCGTCAATGCGTGAGCGCAACCCGGAATGGCCAGAATATGTGCCGCCGGGCCCGAACAACCCGCTGGGCACCCATGCGCTGTATCTGTCTTGGCAATATTACCGGATACACGGCACGCATGACACGCGCAAGATCGGGCGGCGCAGCTCTAACGGCTGTATTGGGCTTTATAACCAACATATCGCCGAGCTGTTTACGCTGGCCAAGGTCGGCACACAGGTTCTGTTGATTTAGGCTCAAGGCGCTGCTTGACGCCGCCGCGCTGGCGGGGGAATGTCTTGGCGATTGTCCGGGGGAGTGCATTGCATGAGAAAATTCGTATTATTGGCGGCTTTGTCGGCCAGCTTAGCGGCTGCTGGCTGCACCGTTCCGGCTGAAACATCGAGCATTGTCGCACCGCCAGAAGTGGTGGCCGAGACCGCCGCGTCGGTCTATCAGCCTATTCCGCTACAGGTTATTCTGGTCGGCATCGTGGTCGCGGGCGCTGTTGTTTTGCGCGACTAGTCGAGCCAACCTTTCAGGTTATCTTGGATCAGGCCAGTCAGCGCTGAGATATGCGCCGCTTGGTCGTTGAGGCAGGGAATGTAGGTAAACGTCTCGCCGCCCGCCGCGATAAACGCCTCGCGGATTTCGCCACTGATCTCTTCTAGCGTCTCGATACAGTCAGCCGAAAAGGCCGGGGCAATGACGGCGATGTTCTTTTTGCCCATCGCCGCCAGCCGCGCGACCTCAACCACAGCATAGGGCTTGAGCCATTCTTCGCGGCCAAAGCGCGACTGAAATGCGGTGATGGCTTTGCCCTCATCCCAGCCCAACTCTTGCTGCAAAAGCTTTGTTGTATCAACGCATTGGTCATAATAAGGGTCGCCCTCGTCGACGTAGCGCTGGGGCAGGCCATGGTAGGAGCAGACCAAATGGTCAGGCTTGGTGGCCAGCTTGGCGTAGCCCTCGGTCACTGAATTTGCCAGTGCCGAAATATAGGCCGGATTGCCATAATAAGCGGGCACTGTGCGCAGGGCAGGCTGGTGCTTTTCTTGCATCAACACCCGAAACACTTGGTCATTGGCCGACGCTGTCGTCGCTCCGGCATAATGCGGATAAAGCGGGAAGAACAAGATGCGGGTGCAGCCAGCATTGATCATGGCGCGCAGCTTTGAGCGGGTCGAGGGCGCGCCGTAACGCATGCAAAAATCAACCATGACTTGGTCGCCGTAGCGCGCGGTCAGCTGGGCGGCTATGGCGGTGGTCTGGTCGCGGGTGATGGTCAGCAGCGGGCTCTCGTCGCGCTCTTTGTTCCAAATCTCAGCATAGGCAGCGCCAGAGCGGCTGGGCCGAATGGTCAGGATGATCATCTGCAAGATCGGTTGCCATTTCCAGCGCGGCATATCAACCACCCGTTGGTCGGACAGAAACTCGCTCAGATAGCGGCGCATTGACCAATAGTCGGTGCCGCTGGGCGTGCCGAGATTGGCCAAGAGCACGCCGACTTTTTCAGCCCTGGCGAGGGCGGCGTGCGGCGCGTTGTTAGGTGCGTTAAGGCTGGCTAAGGTCATGGCGTTGCCCATTCATCAGGTGTCTCAATTGAGATAAAGTGAATCAGTGTCAGGTCAATGATCATTGCATGTTTTTGGCGCTTACGCCGCACCGATCGCTTCTTCGAGGCTTGTCAGCGCTGTGCCGGGGCGCAAAGGCTGCTGCTGGCCGGGGCCGGGGGCCCAGCCAGTCAGGGTGATAACCTCAAACAAAGCGGTGATACGGCCATCTTCGTCAGCGGTTGCATCATATTGCGTGGCGGCGCGCTCAATCACTTTGCGGCGGCTAAAGTGGCGCGGCCGGGCAGTTTGCGCATTGGCCTCGCCCATGGCGCGCAGGTCGCGCATCAGCGCTAGCGTGCCCTGATATGTCACTTTATAGGGCGTGGCATCGGCGACGGGCAGGGCAAAACCGGCGCGTTGCAGCAGCGCCCCAAGGTCACGGATCTCGGCCATGGGCAGAATGCGGGCAGACAATCCGCCAGTGAGGGCGGATTCGGCGCTGGCGAGGTGACTGCGCAGAGCGGCCAGTGTTTGGCCGCCAAACAAAGTGGCAATGAACATGCCGTCAGGCCGCAAACCTCGCAAAGATTGGATCATTTGCCCGACAGGATCGCAGGCCCAATGCAGGTTGAGCGCATGAATAACCAAGTCATGGCTGCCGGGTCTGAGTGCCAACACTTCATCATCTGGAAAAATTTCAGCGTTTTTGATGCGATTTTGCCAGATATTTGGCCAACCGGTGATTATGGCCGGGTTTTTAAACGTTCTGTTAACCTCATTAAGCCTTTCCTCAACCTCGCAGGCCGCTCTCTCCTGAAGGAAAAGCGCCGGGTCGCGCTGAGACGCGCGTTCGCGTTGGCGTAAAAGCGCCGGGCGGTCTGTGATTTTTGGCGGGGAAGGTTTGGCTATCTGGTCCATGGGGCAGGGGTTTAGGTGAAATCAGCTTGGATGCAAAGCGCTGTCAGGGCGATATATCCGCCGCAATGCGTGTCATGCGGTGAGTTGACGGATTCTGAATTTGGCCTTTGTGGGCCGTGCTGGCGCGATACTGGGTTTATTGGCGGGCTGACTTGCGACCTTTGTGGGACAGCACTTCTTGGTGAAGAAGATGAGATCGTTCATTGCGATGATTGCATGGATGAAGCACGGCCCTGGAGCCGCGGGCGGGCGGTGTTTGCGTTTTCTGAGAACGGGCGGCGCATTGTTACGGCGCTAAAATATAACGACCGGGTTGAGCTGGCGCGTCCGGCGGGCACATGGCTGGCTGCACAAGCCGCCCCGCTGATCAGCGCAGAGACGCTGATTGTGCCGGTGCCGCTGCATTGGATGCGGCTGCTCAAACGCCGTTATAACCAAGCCGCAGAGCTGGCCAAATGGACCGGCAAAGTACTGGCCCTGCCGGTGCTGCCGGATGCTTTGGTGCGGGTCAAAGCCACGCCCGCGCTGTATACGCTCAGCTCTGAGGAGCGGATAGCGGCGATGGCAGATGTTATTCGCCCACATCCCAAACAAGGCAGGCAGTTACGCGGCAAGCCGGTTCTGCTGGTTGATGATGTGATGACAACGGGGGCCACGCTTTCTGCTTGCGCGCGCGCCTTAAAAACCGCCGGGGCTGTTGACGTTTGCGTGCTGGTACTGGCCCGCGCGGCAAAGGATGCCTAGATAGGGGGTATCAGTTCAATTGCGGAGCCTCAAAATGGCGATTATCGAAATTTATACGACCTCGACTTGCGGCTATTGCCATGCGGCCAAACGGCTGCTTTCATCGAAGAATGTTGGCTTCATGGAGGTCAATATTGGCGCAGAGCCGGCGCGCCGGGCCGAGATGATGCAGCGCGCCAATGGTGGCCGGACCGTGCCGCAGATCTTTATCGGCGGCAAACATATTGGCGGTTATGACGACATGGCTCTGCTGGAGCGGCGCGGCAAGCTAGACGCTTTGCTGGCGGGTTAGCGGATGCGGGCCGCTCTCATTCAGATGTGTTCGAGCGATGATCCGGCGGATAACCTCAGTGTTGCCGCCGCGATGATCGCTGAGGCCGCAGCCCAAGGCGCGGATTTTGTGGCGACGCCGGAGGTGACCAATTGCGTGTCTGCCAGCCGTAGCCATCAAGATACGGTGTTGAGCTATCAAGGTGATGACCCGGTGCTCAAAGGTTTGCGCGCCGCAGCTGTGCAGCACAAAATCTGGCTGTCGATTGGCTCGCTGGCGATTAAACGCCATGAGGGCGCGCGCTTTGCTAACCGGTCATTCCTGATCAACCCGAAGGGTGAGATCGTGGCGCAATATGACAAGATCCACATGTTTGATGTGGATGTCAGCGCAACAGAGACGTTTCGCGAATCGGCGGGGTTTCGGCCCGGTGGCAAGGCTGTGGTGGCGCAAACGCCGCTGGCCAACTTTGGGCTGACCATTTGCTACGATGTTCGTTTTGGTTATTTGCACCGGGCATTGGCGCAGGCAGGAGCGCAGGTCTTGCTGGTGCCGGCGGCGTTTTCGCCGGTCACTGGCGTGGCTCATTGGCAGGTGCTGTTGCAGGCGCGGGCAATTGAAACCGGGTGCTTTGTTATTGCTGCCGCGCAGACCGGCGACCACAAGATTAGCCGTGGTGGGCCGCGCTTAACATACGGGCATTCGATGGTTATTTCGCCTTGGGGCGAGGTTTTGGCCGACGCGGGCACAAAACCCGGCGTCACGCTCATTGATCTTGACCTATCAGAAGTGGCAAAAGCGAGGGGGCGCATACCCGCGCTGACGCATGACCGGGCGTTTACTGGCCCGGACTAGCCGTAGCTGAAAGTCGAAAGCGTAAGATGAACAACCCCAATGACAGCCTCTCGGTTTCGCTGTTTAGCGAAATCCTGATGGTCGACCAGTTGGCGCGCGGTAGCGTAGCCAAAGCCTTGCCCAAAGGCATGGAACTGTCGCATTTCTCTGTGCTCAACCATTTGGCCAATACCGGGGCCGAGCGCTCGCCCGGCCAACTGGCGCGCAGCTTTCACCTCACACGCGGGGCGATGACCAACACGCTGGGCAAGTTGGAATGGTCTGGCTGGGTGCATATCCGCCCCGACTGGGACGATGCACGGCGCAAGATGGTAACGATAAGCCCGGCGGGGATGGCGGCGCGCAATGCGGCGCTGGCGGCGGTGACGCCGATGTTGTCGGACGTTGTGGCGCGGATTGGGGCGGAGCGGGTGCGGGCGGCGTTGCCGGTGTTGCGCGAGATGCGGCAGTTGTTTTTGGAGGGAGAGAGTGGGGAGCTCAAGAGGTGAAGCATGGACAGTTTTGACACAAAATCGTCGGCCCGCAAACGGGCAGACGCTATCAAAGCATTTCAATGCAAGAACTTGATAGCTGTGCTCGAAGCACCATCCGACTTTAAAAACATCGGGACGGTCATTCGAAACGCAAACGCACTTGGTGTTGAAAAAGTCTATATCGTCGATCCAGGCAAAGCTTTGCCCGATGATTGGGAAGAAATACGCGGGCGCAAATCACTTTCCAAAACATCAGTGTCGGCGAGCAAGTGGACTTTTGTGAAGCGTTTTGACAGCTCGAAGGCATGCCTCGAATATCTGGAAAAGAAAGGTTTCGTGTCTATCGTCACGTCACCTCATGTAAAGGGAAAGACCAACGTACACTTGCACGAGGGCGACTATACGAAACAGACGAAACTAGCTGTTTGGTTTGG
>JAESRD010000252.1 GCA_016764835.1 Paracoccaceae bacterium
CCACTTACGGCGCTGAAGATTTCGACAAAATGCTCACCGAGCAAAAGCCAAAGACGGTGATCGTGACCGTGCCAGATGGCAACCACCACGAATATATCATCCGTGCGCTGCATGCTGGCTGTGATGTGATTACCGAAAAGCCAATGACCACCGATCTGCGCAAGCTCAAGGCGATCCTTGATGCGCAGGCCGAGACCGGCCGCAAGGTAACTGTCAGTTTCAACTACCGCTACACGCCCGCCCGCACCCAGTTAAAAGATATCCTGATGAAGGGCACAATCGGCGAGATTACAGCCGTCGATTTCCGCTGGCATCTCGACCGGGTGCATGGCGCTGACTATTTTCGCCGCTGGCACCGCTACAAAGAAAACTCCGGCGGCTTGCTCGTGCATAAAGCGACCCACCATTTTGACCTGATGAACTGGTGGCTGGGTTCCACGCCGGACTGGGTCGAAGCCCAAGGTAGCCGTCAGTTCTACAACCCTGACATGGCCAAAGAGCTGGGTCTGCAAGACCACGCGCCGCGCTGCCATGACTGCACACTCGATTGCGACTACCGGCTCGATATCGAGGCCGACCCAATGCTCAAAGAGCTGTATCTCGATGCCGAGAGCCAAGACGGCTACTTCCGTGACCGCTGCGTGTTCGACGAAGATATCGAGATCGAAGATATGATGCAGCTCGGCGTAAAATACGCCTCTGGTGCCAGCATGACCTATTCGCTCTGCGCCTATTCCCCGTGGGAGGGCCTAGAGATATTGTTCTACGGCACCAAAGGCACGCTGAGCCACAAGCATGTTGAGGTCCACGGTGTCTTTGGCGGCAAGCGCGACTATGCCCGCGAAGACAATATGGAGACGACCCTGCATCTGGCCGGGCAAGCCCCTGAAAAACTTGATGTTTGGCAGGGTGACGGCGACCATGGCGGTGCTGATCCGGTGATGCTGAACTATATGTTCAACGCTGAGGGCGCCGGCATTGATCCCTATGCTCGCTCGTCGGGCCATATTGACGGCGCATGGTCGATCCTAACCGGGATCGCGGCCAATCTGTCGATGGAAGAGGGCCGTCGGGTGACTGTGCAAGACATGCTCAAAGCGGCAGGAATTGCGCTTTAGGCTAAGCTAGGCGACATAAAACCGGCAAACCGCGCATCCGCGTCGTTTGTCGGTTTTTCTATTGTTATTTGCTGCCGGTTGGGCGGGCTCAGGTTACAAGAACCCAAACCACGAGCAAGCTCACAGTGAGGTAAACCAGCGTGTTGATCATCCAACGGATCAGCGCGCCTTCGCCTTCTGGGTTCACACCCATGCGTTCGCAAACTTTGGTTCCTGGCCACAGAAATGCTTCAGATAGAGACATAGATTTCATTCCTCAATGGGCATTATTGATGCGCATTATCTGGCGCTTATAATTGCGCATTGTAAATGGTACTTATAGGCGCATGCCGCTGGATAAAACTGCCGACCAGACCCTGCTGGGGCGAGCCTCATGAGGGTTTTTCCGTCACCGAATACGGGGGGGCTACATGCAAAAATACCCTGATCTTATCAACCGCTATTGGTATGCGCTTGATTGGGATGTTGAGCAGCTATGGCAGCTTGATCTGCCAACCTGTTCGTTGCCAATTGCCGATCTCGATTGGCACATGGATGCGCCGGTTTGGCCGGATGCGCAGGGCCGAGGCTATACTGTAACGCCAAGGCAAGTCATGTCGCGGCGCGCTGAAAATGCGAAGGAATTCGCGCGTATTATGCGCGCAGACTTGGCTTTTCCGATCGAAGTATATCAGCTTGATCGAAGGAGGCTCATTCTCGACGGCATCCACCGGCTGTCCAAGGCGATTTTACTAGGTCGCTCTCATATTGACGCGCGGTTTGTGCCTTCAACTGCTGTCATTCACCAAAAGTAACCTAATTATCGTCGCCCGCTTTAACCACAATCAACCGCACCCCGGCATCTTCAACCATGGCGCGCGACTGAGCGCTGATACCGTCATCAGTGATGATAATCGTGGCCCGTGATAGTGGGCAAAACACCAGGCTGGAACGGCGCTCAAACTTGGAACTGTCAGCCAGAATGATCAGCTCATCAGCTTGGCCAACCAACTTTTCTTCGGCCTGCACCACCAGCGTGTCAGCCTCCATTATGCCAATCGGCCCAATCCCCTGCGCGCCCATAAACATCTTTTGCGCCTGAAAGTGCTTTGAGCCGTCATTGACAAAGGGCGACAGGATAATGTTTTGCTCGCGGTAGATCGTGCCGCCCGGCACCGTCACCGTGTTGTTGCTTTGGCTGAGCAAATGTTCGGCAATCGGGAATGAATTTGTAAAAACCTGCATGCTGCGCGGCGTCAGGTAATGCACCATCTGAAACGTGGTCGTGCCGCCGTTTACAATGATCGCTTCGCCATCAACACACAGATCAACAGCCGCTTTCGCAATCGCCCGTTTCTTGCCCGCATTAACGCTTTTGTTAAAGGCAAATGGCCGCCCGGCCAGCCCCGGTGCTCTGCGCGTTGCCAGTGATTCTGCGCCGCCGCGCCGCTTGCGCAGCTTTTTCTGCGCGTCCAGCGCCGATAGGTCGCGCCGGATTGTGGCTTCAGAGGATTGGGTCAGTTCGACCAGCTCATGCACAGTGGCCAAAGGCCGTTCCTGCAGGAGCGATAGAATGACAAGGTGACGTTCAGTTTCGTGCATAAGCCGAGTTTGCCTGTTCGTGGTGGACGAACCAAGCACAAACCGCCATTTTGCACCCAAATCAATATGGAATTTGAGCGGAGGTGATCGAAATGGCTGATTTGGGGCGCAATAACCCAATTTTGACGGGGTTTCACCCTGATCCCTCGATCTGCCGGGTCGGAGATGAATATTTTCTGGCGACCTCAACCTTTGAGTGGTTCCCTGGCGTGCGGCTGCACCGCAGCCATGACCTGTCAAACTGGCAGCCCGCGGGCTATGCGTTGACCCGCGCCGACCAGCTCGATATGCGCGGCAACCCCGATAGTGGCGGCGTATGGGCGCCCTGCCTGACCCATGATGGGACGCAATTTTGGCTGGTCTATACCAATATGCGCCGCCATCAGGGCAGCGTAAAAGACGGGCTGAACTATGTGGTCTCGGCCCCGAGCATCGAAGGCCCGTGGAGTGCGGGCACCTTCCTCAACTCATCCGGGTTTGACCCGTCGCTGTTTCATGATGAGGGAGGCCAAAGTTGGCTGGCGCAGATGCTCTGGGACCACGAGCCCGCGCCGAGCCATTTTGCTGGCATCGCCCTGCAAAAGTTTGACCGCGCCAGCCGTAAGCTGACTGGCAAGCGCCATATGATCACGGCTGGCACAAAGATTGGCCTGACCGAGGGCCCGCATATTTACAAGCGCGACGGCTATTATCACATGCTGCTGGCCGAGGGCGGCACCGGCTATGACCATGCTTGTTCTTGGGCGCGGGCGCGCGAGATCACCGGCCCCTACGAGATGCACCCTGATAACCCGATCCTCACCAGCCGCGACGCGCCAGATCTGGCTTTGCAAAAGGCTGGGCATGGTGACTGGGTAGAGACGCCCGAGGGCAAAAGCTACCTCGTGCATTTGGTCGGGCGACCGCTGCCGGGTAAGCGTTGCATTCTGGGCCGCGAAACCGCGATCCA
>JAESRD010000253.1 GCA_016764835.1 Paracoccaceae bacterium
GAGGCGCAAGCCGCATCAACGGTGAAGTTCACGCCGCCAAAATCAAGCTTATTGGCCGTGCGCCCGGCGGCAACATTGAGCAATATCCCGGCAAAACTGTCCTCGGTCCATTCGGGCAGACGGGCAGCGGCCTCGGGGGCCAGCTCGCCTAAAAAGCGCGGCATCTCAGCCCGCACCGCATATTGCGCGCCAACATCGCCCGCACCGCCAGAGGCGCCCAAGATTACCGACGTTTTCAGCCGTGCCGCTTTGGGCAGGCCGTCTTTGCCAGCATAGCCTGCATCTGTCAGACACCGATTGGCCATTTCCAAGGTCATCAGCTGAAGCGGGTCAAGCGCCGGAATACTCTTTGGCGGAATACCGTATTGGATCGGGTTAAACGGCATATCATCCAAGAACCCGCCCCAACGCGAATAAATCTTGTCGCGCGCGGTTTTGTCTTCGTCAAAATACAGCCGCCAGTCCCAGCGGTGCGCTGGGATCTCTGTCACGGCATTTTTGGTGTCGAGCAGGTTTTCCCAATAGGTCGCAAGGTCTTTCGAGCCGGGCAGGTAGGTGCTCATGCCAATAATGGCAATATCGGCAGGCGCGGGCGTTTTGGGCCGCGGGTGCAGCACTTCAGGCTCAGCCGCGCGCCCGGCCAAGAGCGCCGCAGCTCCCAGCCCGATCTGTTCGTGCAAAGCCGCCATTGTGGTTTGTTCAGACCGCAAAGTGGCAACCTGACCGATCATATACATGCCCTCTTGGTTCTGCCACTCCACCGGTACGCTTAGCAGCTCATCACCGGCGCGCTCAGTGGCTTTGGACGCAATCCGCAGCCGCCCGAGGGTCAGACTTTCCAGCTCTTCGCGTGTGTCTTCTGCGCTAGAGCCAGCAGCCTCTAACGCCTGGCGTTTCGCGGCAAATTCGGTGGCAAAGGGGCTCATCGCCGCGCGCGAGGCATGGCCCGCGCCGGTCTCTAGCGTCACGGTCTCATGGCAGTCGATCAGAATATTCTGGAAATCTTCGACAATCGCGCCGCCGTCGATCGCCTCTTTGGTGAACAGATAGGCCGTGCCCATCAGCACGCCGGTTTTAATGCCGATTGCGGCCAAAGGGGCGGCCATTGCCGCGACCATTGCCGCCGAGCGGGCATCATGAATGCCGCCGGCAAACAAGACGTTAATCTGTTCGGCAATTTTAGGGTCGGTGACCTCTTCAAGCAGGGTGCGCACCATCGCGTCCCACAAGACAAGGCTCGACATTGGCCCAACATGGCCACCACATTCGCGGCCCTCAAAGACAAAGCGTCGCGCATCTTGCTCAAGAAACATGGTGAGCAAGCGCGGCGACGGCACATGCAGATAAGACGGGATACCGTCAGCCTCAAGCGCCTTGGCTTGGTCAGGGCGACCACCGGCAATGAGCGCAAAACTCGGCCCATGTTTGAGAGAAACCTCAACTTGCGCGTTGATCAACGCCGATGGCGCGAAGCCCAACAGGCCAACGCCCCAAGGACGCCCAGCCTGTTCGCGCGCAACTTCTTCGAGTAATTTGTCGGCCTGAGCCGGGCGCATGAGCGCCAGCGCCACCATTGGCAGCGCGCCTGCCGCGCCAACAGCGCCAGCAAAAGCCGCCGTGTCAGAAACGCGGGTCATTGGCCCCTGAACAATCGGCCATTTGGTGCCGTGGGTGGCGGCAACGCCTTGGCCCTCGGCAAAGACCGGGTTTTCCTTGGCTTGCTCAACCGATGCCGCACTTTGCGCCAACAGCCCAGTGGCCAAGCGGCCAAAGCTTTCGAACTCAGCGGCCAAAGTCGGGGCAAAAGCCGCCGCTTGGCCAAGCGGGGCAATGTCGCCTGCTTCCATGTCCCAGCCAAAAGCGGCACGTGCCATAGTGGTTTGGGCGCTAGGGTCGGCCTTGGATATCGCACTGCGCAAAGCAGCAGCGGCGTTCTTGCCGGGCCGCTCCATGCCGCGCCACCGCAGGCCGTTTGCACCCTCAATCAAAGCGGTTTCACCGCCGGTCATGCGGCCCAGAACCGGGGCAATAGTCTCGGCAATGGCACATTCGCGCAGCATAAGAAGCTGATCATCAAGCACCACGCCAGCAGCGCCGCCAGCGCGCAGAGCGCCGGTTGAATAAAGGCCCGCGCCGCCACGGACCAACACATTGCTGGCCCCGGCTTCAAGTGCTTGTTGTAACAGGATAAATGACGTGGCTTCGCCAACGCAGCCGCCAGCTTCATGGCCCTTAACGATCAGCCCTTCAGCCGCCGTGGGCCCGGCCAAACGCGGGTCCCATATCGTGGCCTCAAGCAGAACCTGAACCCCGGCGGCGCGGATAGCGGCCAAAGCCTCTGGCTGGGCCAGCGCCTCTGGTGCTTCAAGCACAACAACCGACAGACCGCGCGACGCGAACGCGCCGACAAGGTCCATCGCTTGGGTGATACTGGCTGTTTTAACGCCAAAACCGCCGGTCGTTGCGGTGGCGAGAGCTTCTAGCCCCGCCTCCAACGCGCCGTCAGGCAATGGCAATTCGCCGTTTAGTAGGCCTAAATGGCCCGCCCTTTGTGCGGCTATTGCCAACCCCGGATCGGATAGACCGGCGGGTGTAAGCGCCACAATTCTGAACATGCCGGACATAAATCGTCCCTCCTGCTACGCATTCTGGCGCCCCAACTGGGTGCGCTTA
The DNA here is from genome assembly GCA_016764835.1 of Paracoccaceae bacterium. The sequence continues at coordinate 2,674 of JAESRD010000253.1, forward strand.
ACTATCAGACTTCGTCGCGTCCTCAACAATGGTCGCGTCTTCGACACTGGCCTCTTCGCCAGAATCCAGCTCTTCAAGCTTGCTTTGCAATTTTTCAATACGCTCGCGTAGAAGTGCGCGCATTTCGTCGGGGTCTTTGTTGGCAGCACCGCCGCCAAGACCCGCACCTGCGCCGCCACCTTCAGCACGGCGCTTTTCCATCAGCTTACGCAGAATGGGGCGATCGCCACCGGCACCGCCATCAGCGCCGCCTTCGCCTGCCTGACGCTTCTTCATCATTTCGCGGAACTTGCCGCCGCCGCCACCTGCGCCGCCACCAAGTCCGCCGCCTGCACCGCCACCAAGACCAGCGCCGCCACCGGCCTGACGCTTTTGCATCATTTCACGCAGCTTGCCGCCGCCGCCGCCAGCGCCGCCACCGGCCTGACGCTTTTGCATGAGTTCGCGCAGCTTTGCACCACGGCCACCAGCATCTGACCCGCCAGGTTGTGCAAGCATTTGCGCTGGCTTGCCTTCAGCTTTGCCGCGCATTTCGCGCAAACGCTTCATCGCGTCGCGCCGCTTGTTGTCATCTGATTCAGCCATATCGATCACCCCTGAATTAAGCCGCTAATAGATTGAAATACTGGCCAAAAGCCAGATCACTAAAATTCACCAATTAAAACAAATGGGTCTGCGCTGGGCGCAAACCTTCTACAAATGGTACTTCAAAAACTTTTTCGTGCATCACCGGTCCGTGGCCGAAATACCCGTCTTCGCCGAATGCCTCGCCATGGTCGCCCATGATCATAAACCATGTATCCGAGGGCGCCTTGTCAAATAAGGTGCCCAATATCCCATCGAGATACTCAACGCATTTTATCTGCTGCTTATGCAGACCGCGCATAACATCGCTATGGAAGAACTCTTCGACACTCATTGATTTGTCTATCCGCCCGCCAGCATCGCCACCCTTGGCCAGACCTTTGGCAACGCCATGCAGGCCGGAAATATGAGGCAATTGGTCGTCTTCAAGCATATAGGGATAGTGTGTTTCACCAAGGTTACAGAAGTAGAGGCTTGGCTGGTCACGGTCGAATTCTATCCCATCAACGATCCCGGCAAAGTCATTGTGGTTGTCCATCAGCTGGTAGTCATCAAACGCATTGTTCAATATCGTGAACGGATTGAGTACCGGCATCGAAACCCGCGCCATTGTCCGGTAACCGTGCTGTTTGAGCATAGCTGGCAAGGATAGCTGAGGCAAAAATGTCTCAAATTTAAGGTCGGGAATATCGAGCCGCTCACCCCATTTGCTGAAATCTTCTTTGTAGACTTCAGAGGCATAAACATTAGGCGGCGACTTATGCGGAACCAGCCCCATCAGAAAAGTAAAATGTGATGGCGCTGTCCAAGATGCGTAGGAATAACGCTGCTCCAACGTGCCCAACTTATCAAGATTGGGCGTCACGGCAGCTTGTGCAGAATCAAACCTGCAGCTGTCATAAGTAATAATTACCAAGTTGCGTGGCATGAGACCCGCCTTCTGCTCTTTAGTTTGTTAACCGGCGTTGCGTTCGCGCCGCTTCGCCCTTAGCTCGCGCATCATCTGCGGATTGTTGCGGAGTTTTTCGACAACGATCTCAGATTGAGCGCTCAGCGCAGACCGCAGCTTTTTTGCATATGCGGCGCTGTCTTCGGGCATTTCGCCCTCAGCCAAGGCTACAAGGTCTGGCGCTTTTTCACGCAGCTTGGTCGCGTTTAAAATCATTGCACGGTAGCATTCAGCGGCTTCAACTGTGCGGTCTTGCGCAAAGTAAATGTCGCCCAGTGCTTTTTGAACCAAGCTTGAGCGGCGCTGAACCCGGCCCAACCCCATCAGCACATCTTGTGCCTCGCGGTGGCGGCCAGCTTCGCTGCGCGCCAATGCAGATTTAACTGCGACGCGGAGGTTAGATGGCTTAAGCCGGACTGCTTCGTCGTAGCTTTTTGCCGCCCGGCTATGTTCGCCCAAGCCTGAAAAGGCCGCAGCCAATGCCTGATGAACCGATGGTTGATCAGGCGCGAGCGTAACAGCATGTGTCAGCGTTTCGCGGGCGCCGTCATGATCACCAGCTTTAAGCCGCAATTTGCCCAACTGATAATGGGCAATCCATAGGTCAGGCTTCAATGAGACAACACGCTTATACTCGGCTTCGCAACGCTCGGTATCGTTTGAACGCTCCAGCGCATTGGCCAGCATGAGCCGCACGCCAACATCTTGTGGACTGCGCCGAACAGCGTCTTGCAGCAGCTCAAGCGCTTCGTCGTCGCGGTTTTCGCTGGTCAGAAGACGGGCCATGCGTAAATAGCCAAGCCCCATTGAAGGGTCGAGTGCGACCGCCTCTGCATAATCGGACAATGCCTCTTCCGTGGCGCCCAATTGTTCATGCGATTCTGCCCGAAACATCTGCGCCGAGGCCAGATCGGGTTGAATTGTCATCGCCTCTTGAAAATGTTCCATCGCTTTGTGATGGTCACCCTCAGCGGCAAAAACCCTGCCGAGCCCGACATGCGCCATGGCCATTTTGGGATTTGCTTCAAGCAAAGTAGAAAAAATCTCGCGGGCGTCTTCATTGTCACCCTGCTGTAATGAGGCAAGACCTGCCTGCATCTGTTCGCGCATCAAAGCTTTAATGCCGCCGCCATTGCGTCGTTCCTGCATCGAAATGACTCCAATAAACTATGCCAAAATTCCCCCGCACAATACGGGCACTATTCCTTACAACGTCGTAATTCACTCTTAAAAAGGGCCGACGCTAGATGCTGGCTTATAGTCTGCCAGTACTTCACCTGTCTAGCCCGCCGTTTACTAAAAAATCGTAGACTCAATAGTTGATAGATAATTAACTAAAGCAGCCTTTTATAAGGCAAAACCCGCAAAAAATTGGGGAATTCTTTGGCTAAAATAGAGGCTTACCCTCTGGCTCGCCCTCTCTAACATGTTAGGCCACCTTTATGTCGTTTTATGAACATATTGTCGCCATGTTTCACAATAGATACCTGTGATCTTTTTGCCGCAAGTTCAAGCCCCACCCCGAAATGCGGCGCTAATGAACGGGGTTGATCCCAGCGCCCGGCAGTGAGAATATGCAGATGGTCGCTAGGCGGCCCGCCGCGAAAGGCATGATATGTCCGAGACTTCATTGCCCCAGCCACCGGGCAAACCTGCCAAGCTAAAGTCAGTTCGGCACATGAGCAGCTTCCCAACGTTGCGCACAGTTGCTGCGCTGATGTTTAGAGAAATGGCCTCTACCTATGGCCGCTCTCCGGGCGGTTATGTTTGGAGTATTCTTGAACCGGTTGGCAGTATTGCGCTGATGTCAGCGCTGTTTTCGCTCGGATTCAGAACGCCGCAGCTGGGTGTCAATTTTCCTATCTATTATGCAAGCGGTCTTTTGCCCTTCTTTATGTTCATCCATATTTCGCAAAAGATGATGCAATCGCTGAGCTATTCGCGCCAGTTGCTTGCCTATCCGCGGGTCACGATCATTGACGCGTTGTTGGCGCGCTTTATTCTTAACGTGCTGACAGAGCTGCTCTCAGCTTGCCTCATTTTGGCGGGCATCTTGCTGATCTTCAACACCGGCACGACGCTTATTCTGACCGATATAATCCTTGGCTTTACCATGGCCGCTGCCCTTGCCGTGGGCATTGGGACGCTCAACTGTTTGTTGGTTTCTCTCACGCCTATTTGGCGCAATGTCTGGTCGGTTGTAACCCGGCCATTGATGATCATCTCTGGGATATTGTTCCTGTTTGATAGCGTGCCAGAACCGTATCGCGGTTATCTTTGGTACAACCCTTTGGTCCATGCGGTGGGTGCCGTCCGGCGCGGGTTTTATTACAGCTACACTGCTGATTACGTGACACCGCTGTATCCGTTCTCAGTCGCGCTGATAACTGGCGCGGTCGGGCTGCTGTTCCTTAAGCGCTATCACCGCGACATATTGGAAATCTAGCAGGCTGGTTTTGGCGCGCATCGCAGCGCCGGGTCGCGCAGATCAGCCAACGCCGGATGTTGCAAAGCATGGCGCAAATGGGCATGAACACGCGGCATCAAACTCTGGTAGCGCGGCTTGCGATGGTTCTGCACAAGATTGGCAAAAATACCCAAAATTCGCAGGTTCCGCATAACGCTCAGCGCGGCACAGGCAGCGCCGAGCATCTCGACATTGCTGCCTGTCGCCTGCGCATATTGCGCAAGCAGTGCTTCTTGAACCGACGCCGAAACATCGCGGCGCGCATCACTGAGCAACGAGGCCAGATCGTAGCCCGCCGGGGCCAGAACCGCGTCTTGAAAGTCGAGCAGCCCAGCCCTGTCCGTGCCCTGCCATTCGGGTCGCCAGATCAGGTTTTCTGCATGAAAATCGCGCAGAGCGAATACATTTGGCGGGCCGGTGAGATGGCGCAATGTTTGGCGCAAAACGTCCTTCAGCGCGCTCGCATCCTTGGGGCTGCTGGGGGCATAGAACTCAAACAGCGGGCTGATCATTTGCGCGCCCTCATCGGGGCCGATGACCGGCAGGCCGGGTGGTGACAATTTAGCCAGTTTGGCCAATGTGTCACCGGCGACCTTATAGAGAAGTGCTTCATCATCTGGCCGCTCGACCAACCACTGGGCAAATGTGCTTTGCCCCAGATCTTCGATCAGGAACAGACCCTCAGACGGGGCGGAAAAATAGGTTTTTGGCGCGGGAAGCCCGGCGGCCAGAAGCGTGTTGGCCAGCGCAAAGAAGCGTGTCTCTTCACTATTATCAGCGCCGGGAAGCGCAGATACCGTCCGGGCGTCGGGCGCGGTTTGCATAAGAATAGCGCTTTGCTGACCGGGCCCGATCAGCCGAAAGTAACGCCGCACCGAGGCGTCACCGGTCATGGCGCTGATCTCCCAACCCGCCCGCCCGCTGCGCACGACAAAAGCCCGGCGCTGGGCGGGAGTGCTCATGACAACGCCGCCAGCCTTGGTCGCCAAGCCGCCGGGCCGGTCATTGTCAAACGATGGGAGGCCGACAGCGCGGCCAGCGTAATGTGCAAAGCTGTTGGCGGCGCAAGATCGCCGAGTTTTTCGGGCCATTCGATCAGGCAGATCGCCTCATCAAAAGCGTCTTCCAGGCCCAGCTCGGCCACCTCATCTTGGTGCGAAAGCCGGTAAAGATCGGCATGCCATATCTGAACATCGTCGAAATCATATGTCTGCACCAGCGTGTAAGTAGGCGAAGGCACATCGGCCCAAGGCTCGCCGAGCCGCGCGCGGATAATGGCACGGGCAAAGGCAGATTTACCCGCGCCAATCGGGCCGTTGAGCAACAGGCAATCGCCCGCTTTTAGCAGCGGGGCCAGCCGGGCGGCAAAGGTGCGCGTGTCATCTTCGGTGACGAGGTCTATGGGGCCAAAAGTAAAATCCATGAGCCAAAATGCGGTGGCAGCAACCGGCCTGCAAGCGAATTTATGTGCCTGAGCGCAAAACTTCCTGCACGCGCTGCTCAGCCGATGTCAGCGGTTTGCCGCGGTGCATGCTTGTCGCGTGGCGCAAAGCGACCATCAGCGCGCCACCGGCCATGGGGACAACCCGCAGCGAGGCGCTGCGCCCGTCGAGCAGTTGTAACTGGCCGCGCCATTCTTTGCGCCCGGCCGCATTGCGTTGCGATGCCCGCAGCTTGTCCCAAAGCGGCGATGGCGCGACCAGCCTTTGCCAGCGCTGCAACTCAGCTTCGAGCATCACCTCTTCCATACCGCTGGATTTGCGGCTCCATTCGTTGTCATAGGCGGCATTGCTGATCGCCAAAGTGCCACTGGGCAGGAACACGGCAATCGCTTCTTCCAAACGGTCAATTGTTGCTTGCACGAGGTCTAGCTCGGCGCGATAGCGGCGGGTCATGGTGACCTCATCGCTGATATCTTCGAACAAGAAGGCTATTGAACCGTCAGGATGTGGCCGCCCGGTGACGCGCAGCGTTTCTCCGCCCGGCTGGGTCCATGTTTCGCAATATTTGCCCTCGACTGCTTGCGCTTCAAGTGCTGCAGTTTGCTCACGCCAACCGGCAAAGTTTTTAGGCGCGGGCATCATGTGCCTGTCACGCATACGGTCAAGCACCGAGCGCAGCTGTGGCGTGGCGCTCAGAAAGCTGATCGGCAAACCGGTCAGATCAAGAAATGCTGGATTGAAAATCATCAACCGCCGTTGGCGATCAAAAATAGCCAGACCGACTGAAAGCTGGGCAAAAGTTTTGGTCATGGTCTGAACGAATGCTTTTCGGACTCGGTCTGCTTCGACCACCGCCGAAATTTCAATACCAAAGTGAATAACCTCAGTGCCACGCAGCATGGATGTAACTTCAAACCACTGTTTTTTGTTGTGATCCGGCAGGGTTAGGTCAAAGCGGTGGCTGGTCGGCTCGTGGTCTTCAATATTGGCAATATTAAACAATTGTGATGGCGGCCACGCGGCGGGGCTGTCGGGATCTTGTGGATGCATCAGGGCGACCAGCGACAGATAGGTGCGATTCGCCCAAGTGATATCGCCCGACATGTCTTGCTTCCAGATCAGGACCGGCGCGTCTTCCCCAATGGTGCGCAACGCATCAAGTTCACGTCGCGCCGCGGCCATTGCCAAGGGCTCGTTCTCGGACGGGCTGAGGGATCCATCGCCGCCACTATGTGGCTCGCTCAAGGTCAGGCGCACACGGTCATTCCACCGTTCAGCCTCTATCGAACCCCGTTCGTCCTTGGCTGTCAAAAGCAGGCGCCCCACATTAGGAACCTTGCTAAGCTGTTGTTTAAGATCAGGAAAGTTAGGTGCCAACAGATCAAGCAACCGATGCAAATCTTGGCCACCGCCAGTGCGTTGGCCCAAGAGTGCCCCGGCAGCAGGTGTTGCATCAAGCAAGGTTTCGTCCTCGAACAGGAAGACAATATTGCTGGCTGGTAGGCGGTTCGGCAGCGCATTTACTGACTGACGGCTATGCAACTTTTTAGGAACAAAGTTGATCAGCAAGAGGACCATTGCTGAGGCCAAAGCCGCAGTTGCAGCCACAAGAAAAAACGTAATCGCACCGGCTGAGAACATAGTGACCTGCTGTCTATTAATTGTTTAGATACAATCTAAAATAAACATTAAAGGTTAGTTAAGTATCCCTATGCGTGTATCCGTTGGTTCTCGCCAAGCCCCGTTCCGTCGGGTGTTTCTGGACCGGTCAGCGCGGCAAGGGGCCATTCGATCAAGACTATGGCCCCGCCCGCCGCTTCACCACTGGCCGCCGCATCGGGGCCTCCATTGGCAAATGTCAGCCGCGCACCAGAGCGCTCTAGCAAGGTCTTGGCGATAAACAGGCCCAGCCCCATGCCTTCATATTCTGGCCGTGACGCCTGGTCGACCGCCGCGCGCTTGCGCCGCACAAACGGGTCACCTATCCGCCCAATAATAGAGCCAGGGAAACCCGGGCCATCATCTTCAATGCGAATGGTTATCACGCTGTCAGACCAGCCAAATTCTATCTCAACCGTGGTCTCAGCAAAATCGACAGCGTTTTGCACCAAATTGCGCAGCCCGTGAATGATCTCGGGGCGGCGCATTATATTGGGCTGAAGGCTGTGATCCTCAACAATGTTGATCTAGGCAAAATGCACGGCTTTGCCACGGTGCCGGTGTGGCTCGGCGGCCTCTTTAACCACCGCCTCTAGCGGCGCGCGGCGCAGCAGCAGATCATCTTTGCCAGCTTGCCCCATCGAGCGCAAAATATCACGGCATCGGTCGGCTGATGCTCCAATAAGGGCGGCATCAGCCTGTTGTTCTGGCAACCCGTCCAGCTCGCTATGCAGCTCAGCCGCGGCGAGTTTGATCGTGGCCAAAGGCGTGCCCAGCTCATGGGCTGCTGCGGCGACAACACCGCCCAGATCGGTAAGCTTTTGCTCGCGCGCCAGTGCCAGCTGGGTGGCCGTCAGCGCGCGGCTCATAGAGGTGATTTCAGAGGCAACCTGAAACGCGTAATATGACAGAAACACGATGCCAATGATCAGCGCCAGCCAAAAGCCAAACAGATAAAGCGATGGCAATGCCAGCGGCTGTCCCGTTGGCATGAGCACCAGAATATTCCACTGGCCAATGGCCGTGATCATCAGAATCGTCAGCAGCCCGGTGAGCACTGTGCTGCGCAAATCAAGCGCCGTCGCCGAGATAATAACCGGGGCCAGCAGCAAAAGCGCAAATGGATTATGCAAGCCGCCGGTCAAATACAGCAGCGCGCCCAGCTGAAAAATGTCGAAGACCAGCATCAGCAAGGCCTCATGGCCATTGAGCCGCTTATTTTCTGGGAACAAAAATGTGAACAACAGATTTGCCAGCGCCGAGACGCCGATGGTTAGCACCGCAAGGCCGACCTCTAGCTCTAGCCGAAAATAGAAGATTGAGACCAAAAGCGCCGATATTTGCCCCGAAATCGCGATCCAGCGTAGAATAACCAAGGTGCGCAGCCGAACAGAGTTGGTCTGTCCGCGCAGTTCTGGCGGCGAAAAGTAGAATTCTTGGCTTGATTTGAACATTGGTATATTGGTCACGGTTAGGGCTGCGGCGGCATGGCCCATTGTTAATCGGGCCGGGCGGGTCGATCAATGCGTGAAATCGGGCAACCTACGAAATCGAGCAATATACGATATCGAGACCGGACCGGCAGGAGCAGCACGAATGGACATCAAATATTTGGCAATCAGCGCCGCGGCCGCTCTTACAGCCGTGTTGGGGGCCACATGGTTGGCCACATCAGGCTTCATTACCGGTGGCAGCAGTGCCTTTGCGCAGTGTTGCTCGGGCGCCGTGGCGGGCGGCGATATTGGCGGGCCCTTTAGCCTGATAGACGAGACCGGCCAGCCGGTCACCGATGTGGACGTGATCACAGCGCCGAGCATTATCTACTTTGGCTATACCAATTGCCCTGATGTCTGCCCCGTAGACACCATGCGCAACGCGATCGCGGTTGAGATCCTCGATGAGCGCGGCATAACAGTAAACCCGATCTTTATCACCATCGACCCGGCCCGCGACACCGTCGATGTCGTCGCCCGCTTTACCGACAACTTCCATGACCGCATGTTGGGGCTGACAGGCAGCGAAGAGCAGGTAAAAGCCGCCGCCGATGCTTACCGGGTTTATTTCAACCGGCATGATGATGAGGACACCGAATTCTACATCGTCGACCATTCGGCGTTTAGCTATATCGTGCTGCCAGAAACCGGCTTTGCCGATTTTGTCCGCCGCGAAATCACACCCGAGCAACTGGCCGAACAACTGGCTTGCTACGCCCAAGCAACGGCAAATTGACCAACGCCGCCACAAAGGGTAGTCATCATGGCGGCTTGGAGGGCAGAATGAACGATATGCATGTAACCGAAATTGGTGAAGACCCGTCATTGCTGCTGGTTGATGATGATGAAGCCTTCTTGCGCCGTTTGGGCAAAGCCATGGAAAAGCGCGGCTTTTCTGTTGAAATGGCCGGCTCTGTGGCCGCAGGAAAAGCGATCGCTACAGCCCGTCCGCCGGCCTATGCGGTGGTTGATCTGCGGCTTGAAGACGGCAACGGTCTTGATGTGGTTGAAACC
>JAESRD010000254.1 GCA_016764835.1 Paracoccaceae bacterium
AATTCAACATCAGTCATTTTTCGAGTTTGCACGCCAACAAGAGTTTTCCATTCGGGTATCTCTTTTTCGACAACTGCCTTCTGTTCTTGCGCGGAGCCATACTGGCCGCGCCGCCAAAATGCGCTATGACCGCGATGATGACATGATCATCACCGGCAAGCGCCATGATGCCCGCATTGGCTATGAGGTTGGCTTTGATGCATCTGGCCGGGTCTTGGCCGTTGATTTCACCCATTATATTCGTTGCGGCTGGTCAGCTGATCTGTCGCTGCCCGTGGCCGACCGGGCCATGCTGCATGCCGACAACGCCTACTTGCTGCCGACCATCCGCATCACCTCGCACCGGCTGCGTACCAACACACAAAGCGCCACGGCTTACCGTGGCTTTGGCGGCCCGCAAGGCATGATCGGCATTGAGCGGGTGATGGACGCTGTCCCTACAAGCTGGCGCTTGACCCGGTGCAGGTGCGCCGCGCAAATTATTACGCCGAAGCGACAATGGTGCAGGACAATAGCCCAGCGGCCCAGCGCGGCCAGCGCATAAGCAGCAGCCGCGGCACTGGAAAGCGCTTTGGCGGCGCGCATTCGCCCGAGGTTAAACAGCTGGCGCAAACCACCCCCTACGGCATGGAAGTGCAAGATTTCATCCTGCACGCCATGACCGACCAGCTGCTGACCAGCGCTGACTACACTGCCCGACGCAATGAGATCGCCCGCGCCAATGCCCTGCCCGGCCCACTCAAACGCGGCATCGCCTTCTCCCCGGTTAAGTTCGGCATCTCCTTCACGCTGACCCATCTCAACCAAGCCGGGGCTTTGGTCCATGTCTACCAAGATGGCTCGCTGCGGCTGAACCATGGCGGCACAGAAATGGGTCAGGGGTTGAACCAAAAGGTGGCCCAAGTCGCGGCCTCGGTCTTTGGGCTGAGGGCCGGCGCGGTCACCATCACCGCGACGGATACTGGCAAAGTGCCCAACACATCAGCCACCGCCGCCTCATCTGGCACTGATCTCAACGGTATGGCAGCCAAGGTCGCCTGCGAAACCATCCGGGCGCGCATGGCCGTTTTTCTGGCGCCTCAGGCCCCTGAAGACGTGGTGTTTGCCGATGGCATGGTCCGCATCGGCACCACCGAGATAACCTTCGCCAAAGCCGCCCAGCTGGCTTATGAGGCGCGGGTCAGCCTGTCCTCCACTGGGTTTTACAAAACACCGGGGCTCAAATGGGACCGGCTCAAAGGCGCAGGCCGGCCGTTCTTCTACTTTGCTTACGGTGCCGCGGTTTCCGAGGTGATCATCGACACCCGCACCGGCGAGAACCGGATCATCCGCGCCGATCTTTTGCATGATGCCGGCCGCAGCCTAAACCCGGCGCTCGATATCGGCCAAGTCGAGGGCGCCTATGTTCAGGGCGCTGGTTGGCTCACCATGGAAGAGTTGATCTGGGACAATGCGGGCATGCTCAAAACCCACGCCCCATCGACCTACAAAATCCCGGCCTGCTCCGACCGGCCCGCCATATTCAACGTTGACCTCTGGCAAGCGCCCAACCGCGAAGAAACCATCTACCGGTCAAAAGCTGTCGGCGAGCCGCCATTTATGCTGGGCATTTCGGCGCATTTGGCGCTGTCTGCGGCGGTGTCTGCCTGCGGGCCAAGTTACCCGGCACTAAACGCCCCGGCGACGCCTGAGCAGATTTTGCGCGCCATTGGGCGGGCGCAATCATGAGTTTTGATCTGCCCGCATTAGAGGCCGCCGTGGCAGCACATGGCCCAGTCATGCGCCTGCTGATCGTCAGCGCGGCGGGCTCAACGCCGCGCGGCGCGGGCTGCACAATGTTGGTTTGGCAAGACGGCATGATCGGCACCATCGGCGGCGGTGTGCTTGAATATGAGGCCGTAGCGAAGGCCCGCCAAATGCTCAGCTCCGGCGCTAAGTATCAGCGCGAAAACTTAGCGCTCGGCCCGGCACTTGGCCAGTGTTGCGGCGGCGCGGTTGTGCTGGTGACAGAGCGGTTTTGCTCAGGCTCCCTGCCCAAAACCCTGCCCTTCGCCCGCGGCCCCGGCCCGGTCAGCCCCAAAGCCCGCGCCACTCAGTTGCAACCCGGCGCACTGCCGGTTGAGCTTGATGGCTGCCTGATAGAGGCCGCACCAGCCGCGCCCCAACCCGTCTGGATATTTGGCGCAGGCCATATTGGCCGCGCCTTGGCCGCCGTGCTGGCACCAATGCCAGACCTCGCCGTCACCCTCATAGATATCAGCCAAGCCCGCATGCCCACCATCGCGGGCACCACCCCGATCGTGGTCGCAGACCCGGCGCGGCTGGCGCGCAGCGCCCCGCAAAACGCCTGGCATCTGGTCGTCACCCATAGCCATGCGCTTGATCTGGCCATCTGCCACGCGCTGTTGCAGCGCGGCTTTGGCAGCGCCGGGCTGATTGGTTCCGCCACCAAATGGGCACGGTTTCGTAAGCGTTTGGGAGCACTTGGCCATGATAACGCACAAATATCAGGCATTGCCTGCCCAATGGGCGACCCAAGCCTAGGCAAGCACCCGCAAGCCATTGCCGTTAGTATTGCGGCGGCGCTACTTTCTCCATCGGTCGAATCGTTAATGCAAAGGGAAACTGCGGTATGAGTGACGTGCTGCTACAGATTAGGGGCCTGACCAAGGCCTATCCCGGCGTCGTTGCCAATAATGATATCAGCTTTGATATCAAAGTTGGCGAGGTCCATGCGTTGCTCGGTGAAAACGGCGCTGGCAAATCAACACTGGTCAAAACCATCTATGGGCTTGTGCGGCCCGATAGTGGGACAATGCAGCTCAAAGGTGCTGATTTTGCGCCGACCGCACCGCAAGCCGCCCGCGCTGCGGGCATTGGCATGGTGTTCCAACATTTCTCGCTGTTCGACGCGCTGACCGTGGCCGAAAACATTGCCCTTGGCATGGAAGACCCGCCGCCAATGCGCGCGCTGGCGGCCAAGATTTCCGAAGTATCGCATAATTACGGGCTGCCGCTCGACCCGCAGCGCATTGTTGGTGA
>JAESRD010000019.1 GCA_016764835.1 Paracoccaceae bacterium
AGGCTGGCCAGCTCGGCGGCGACCTGGCCAGCCCATGCAGCGCCCGCCATGCCGCCGATCTCACCGGTATCAGACAATAGTCTGCCGCCCGGCTGCACATCTTCATCGGCCAAAATAACATCTAGCCCGGCACGGCCAGCAGCCAAGGCCGCCATAAGCCCGGCAGGCCCAGCGCCAATAACCAGCAGATCACAAAAGGCAAAGGCCTTGTCTTCTATGGCGCTATCAGCTTGGGGTGATAGCGCACCCAGCCCGGCGGCCCGGCGGATGATCGGCTCGTAAACACGCTCCCAAAAGCTGCGCGGCCACATGAATGTTTTGTAGTAAAACCCGGCGGTGAGCAGCGGGGCGGCCAGATCATTGACCGAAAGGATATCGGTCTTCAGACTGGGCCAGCGGTTTTGGCTATGCAGCTCCAAACCGTCCCATATTTCTTGCACTGTGGCACGGACATTTGGCTCTTGGCCGGTGCCGCGACCTACAGTGACCAGCGCATTTGGCTCCTCGGAGCCGGCTGAGACAATGCCCCTTGGCCGGTGATATTTAAACGAGCGGCCAACGAGGCGAATATCATTGGCCAGCAAAGCCGAAGCCACGGTATCACCAACAAAACCACGCACTTTTCGTCCGTCAAACTTGAAACTGACAGGCTGGCTTCGGTCTATGAGGCCGCCCCCTGCGACCCTCATTGCACCACCGGCGGATTGTTCGGATTTGGGTTCGCGGCGCCGACATCATAAACCGCATGGCTCACCGTGTCGCGCTTAACCAACAGCCATGTGGCACAAGGGTTGTGAAACCAGTTCTCGGCGCTTGGGCCTGCCGGGTTGTCACGCAGATGCAAATAGGCGTCCCACGCCTCAGGTGCCGCATCGGACGCGGGCCGGGGCAAGGACGCACCGCGATAGGTAAACTCGCGCAGGTCGCGCGGGCCGCAATGGGGGCAAGTTATGCGCATCGGCTAGTTCCAATATTTACGGGCTTAAACGGGCTAGTGAAGGTTATGTTGCGCACCTGTGCCCTCCTCATCCATTAGGCCGCGGCCAGTGGCGAACCGGTCGAGCCTAAAACCAGCGGCAGTTTTGTAGCTCCGCCCCGTGGCCATCAAATGCGCCAGCGCCCAGCCAGAGGCAGGCACAGCTTTGAAACCGCCATAGTTCCAGCCGCAATTAACGAACAGTCCCTCAGGCCCGGCATGGTCGATAATCGGCGAACCATCGGGCGACATGTCCATGATCCCGCCCCAGCTGCGCAGCACCCGCGCCTTGCCTATCATTGGCATCAGCGTCATTGCCGCTTCCATCACCTGCTCTTTGCGCGGCAGGTTACCGCGCTGCGCATATGACGGGTAAAAGTCGAGATCACCGCCAAAGACCAAGCCGCCCTTGTCTGACTGGCTGATATAGAAATGGCCCATGCCGAAGCTGACCACATGGTCGATGCAGGGCTTTAGCCCCTCTGTGACAAAAGCCTGTAAAACGTGGCTCTCAATCGGCAGGCGCATGCCGGCCAGTGCCGCCACCTGCCCCGAGCGCCCCGCAGCCACCATGGCCACCTTTTTGGCCCGGATCGGCCCCCGGCTGGTCTGCACACCGCGCACTTTGCCGCCGACAATATCGATACCGGTCACTTCACAATTTTGCACCAAATCAACGCCGCGCCGATCAGCGCCGCGGGCATAACCCCAAGCCACAGCATCATGCCGGGCGGTGCCGCCGCGCGGGTGGTAAAGCCCACCACGAATGGGGAAGCGCGCTGTGTCAAAGTCGAGATAGGGCAGCATTTGGCGCAGCTGGTTGCGGTCCAGAAGCTCGGCGTCATCGCCTTGGTTGATCATTGCATTGCCGCGCCGGGCGAATGCATCGCGCTGGCCATCAGAGTGAAACAGGTTCACCACGCCGCGCTGCGAATGCATGACATTATAGTTCAGCTCGGCTTCCAAGCCTTCCCAGAGCTTCAACGAATGGCTGTAGAATTCCGAATTACCCGGCAAATAGTAATTCGCCCGGACAATGGTGGTGTTACGGCCAATATTACCGCCGCCCAGATAGCCACGCTCAAGCACAGCAATATTAGTAAGCCCATGATTTTTGGCGAGATAATAGGCGGTAGACAGCCCGTGACCGCCACCGCCAATAATGATCGCGTCATATTGGGCTTTTGGCGCCGGGTCGCGCCACGCCCGGCCCCAGCCCTTGTGCCAGACAAAGCTTCTTTGACCAACCTAAACCCAGAATACCGCATTGGCCCCCCAAAACAAATCACGTCGCTTTGGTCACAGTATCTCAGTGAGACAAAAGGGAAAGACGTGAATTTGTTTCTTTTTGTCGGGGATTTCGTCAGGTCATTTTGTCGGCCCCGGCTGGCTCATTTTCGAGCATCTTTTGATCTTCTGCCGATGTTTTAGCAAAGAGCGGCCGCGCCGCACAGCGGGCCACCCAGTCTTTGAGCACAGGCCTGTCTGGCATCAGTGCTGCGAACGAAATAAACGGCGCGGCGATCAGCAGATCAGCGGCGCTAAAGCTATCACCCAGCAAATAGGGCTGGTTTTCCAAAGCATTGGCCAGCCTGTCGCCCATTTCATCAAACCCGCGAAAGCTAGACGTGAACATCGCATCAGGCTCCATCGAAGAGAATTTGACCACCAGCACCGGTTCGATCACCCCGCCATAATAATGCAGCCAAGTCAGATATGGCCCACGCTGCGGGTCGCCCACCGCCCGGCCAAGCCCGGCTTGGGGGAACATATCGGTCAGATAAAGCGTGATCGCCGCTGATTCTGAGATCTCGGCCCCGTCATGCACAAGCAGCGGCACTTTGCCGTCAGGATGCGGATTGCGCGGGTCAGCGCTGGCGGAGCCGTCTGCGCGGGCAATGCCGACCTGCTTCACCGTAACCTCGTCACGTTTGCCCAGCTCTTCGAGCAACCAAAGGATACGTGTCGATCGGGTTTGTGGACAATGGAATAGTTGCAGCATTATTCAGGTCTCCTCACCTTTGGCGCAGGTTTAGCAAACCGTGCATCCTGCGTATTGGAAAAACGCGACAGTATTGTATTATCGGGGCCCGGATGGAGGGGACTGACGGTGAGCGGAAGTAATGAAGGGTCTGACTATGCCGATTTGGAGGGCGCTATGCCCGGCATTATTGAAATGGCCGACGTTGAAATGGTTGATGTTGAAATGAACGAGCGCAAACCGCTGCAAACAATTGGCATTTTGGCCAATGATGCAGCGCATAAGGTGCTTGTTTTGCGCCAGTTTGCACCAGCGCGGCCCGCACAAGCCGCTTGGCTTGAACATGTTTGGACCGTGCAATGGCAGCTGCCACCCGGCAAAAGACTGGCGCAAAAGACGGTGCCTTTCCCGGCATTTAACCTTGTAACCGACAGGCAAAAGGGCTGCGCCCTCTTCGGCTGTCCAACCAATAGCTTTACTTATCATCTTGAAGGGGAAGGCCAAGTTGTAGGCTTTCGGCTGCGCCCGGCAGCACAGGCGGCGTTTTGGCAGATCCCGGCTTGGCAGCTGACAGACCGCGCAGTTGACGCCCGCGCTTTTCTGAGCCCGCCAATGGTGGCGCTTTTGGACCTTTGATCGTTCCACCAAGATTGCCCCATCAATCCTGGCCGCTCTATTTGCGGTTTTTGTGAATAACCAAACATAAAATAGGGGGGCTTTATGGAAGGCTTGATCTTACAGCTTATATCCGGTGCAGTTGGCGGTAACGTTGC
>JAESRD010000255.1 GCA_016764835.1 Paracoccaceae bacterium
AGAACCATGGCCGCGCCCCCGCCGTTCAAAAAGCCCGGAATACCATAGCTTTTGCAGATGCCCCTAGCAATCACCGCCCGGCAAAGGCTAGTCTTAGCCAAGAAATTGTTAAACGGAGGCTCTTTCAATGACGAAAATTACCCGAACATTAATTACCGCCGCCGGTTTGGCCGCAACCGTGGCTCTGCCAGCGGCTGCCCAAACCGGGCTTTGCGGCGGCGCTGGTGTTAACGGACAGTGGATCGGCAGCTCAGAATCCGCGTCTGATGTCTCGACCACCGGCGACGCAATGCAGCAGATGGCCCTTGTGCTAATGCAAAACGAATATGTGGCTTTGTTCACCGTATCATCGCCCACCGGCGTGCGGATGGAAGCCCAAGGCCGCGGCGCTGGCGACCCGGTTATTGACCTGCGCAATGCTGACGGCATGATCATCTTGTCTGATGATGATAGCGGCGGCGACGGCGCCAGCCGCGCAGAAGCAACGCTCGACCCCGGCACATATTGCCTGTCGATGGCCAGCTATGACGGCTCGCCGATGACTGGCTTTGTCCGCGTTGGTCGGCTTGAGCATGAGCCGCTCACCCCCGGCACCGCATCCCCACCACCGGCTGACACGTCAACCCTGCCAACGATTTCGACCAACACCACTGGCCCGACCCAACCGCCCGGCGAGACTTGCGATATTTCGCGGGTCAGCAGCTATTTCGCTGGCGGCGGCGCAATCGATGGCAGCCTAGACAATGGCACATCGCTGACCGCTTCGGTTGATCAAATCGCTTATCACGCGTTCACTTTGGCAGCCGCGTCGCCAATTACGATCACTGCCGAGAACTCTTCGGCTGACCCCGTGATCGTGCTGTATGATGCCGCCGGCAATTATCTAGCCGACAATGATGATTTTGATGGGCTCAATTCGCGCATTGATATGACAAGCGCGCTTCAGCCTGGCAGCTACTGCATTGCAGTTACCGCCCTGTCAGACACGGCATTGCCAATTACTGTCACCGTGCTGGGCTTTGACCCAATGGCCGCATTGATTGCGAGCTATGAGCGTGGCGAAGCCAGCCCACCGCTTGATGGCAGCTACCCTATCAACATGCTGGGCACGCTAGACGGCCGCATGCGCCAAGATATCCAAACCACAGACGCAACCACATGGTTCGCATTTGATGTTGAGGTTGGCGGGCTGGTGCTGGTTGAGGCGATATCCAACGGTGTCGGCGACCCGATCATCGTGCTTTATGATGATTTCGGCCGCTTGGTTACCGAGAATGATGATTACGGTGGAACGCTCGATTCGCTCATGGTCGCTCGTGTTCTGCCCGGCACATATCTTGCCGGTGTACGCCAGCTCAACGAAGGCGAAACTGGGCTGATCCGGATGTTGTTTGAGCGCTATATCCCGGCCAAGTAAGGCCACGAGATTGGACCGCAAATAAAAGAGGCCCCCCATGCGAATGGGGGGCCTCTTGCTTGACTATGTTGTGATGCGGTTACTGGCGCAACACACCCTCGGCCAGCAGCCGCACCAGCGTATCTTCATCGAGGTATCCGGTAACTTGCAGCTCACGCGCCCGCTGAAAGCGGCGGATCGCGCGCCGCGTTGGCCCGTTAAACACCCCGTCTACCAGACCTGGCTCAAGTTCCAGCCGCTCCAGCCGCGCTTCGACCAAGCGCCGTGACAGGCTGTTGAGGTTAAGCGCTTCTTCTTTGATGGCGGCAGCGGCCAACATCTCGGCCCGGTCAGCCGCCCCGCTTAGCTCGGCAATCCGAGCCTGCGCCGCACCACGAAACGCGCCGTTACGCATTGAGCGCAGATAGGTCTCATAGGCCGGGATCGTGTCACGCTCGCGGGCATGGTCCCATGCGGCACGGTCGGCCGCTGCGGCCACACGGCGTGAGGCGTCTTCGATCTGGGCCAGTTGCAAGACGGCGGCTTCCGCATGAATGCCGTCAGGGTAACGCTCCAGATAGACGCGCAGGCCCGGCTCATCGCCGCGCGCACCGGTTTCGCGCCAAAATGCGCGGTCTCGGGCCGCTTCAAGGGCTGCTTGGCGCACGGCTTGCGCCTCAAGCTCGGCGGCTTTGCGTGCGGCCTGCGCCTCTAGCCGGTTTATCTGCGCCGGGGTCAGATAGGATGTTTGGCCATAGCCGTTTTGCTGCTGCCAGTTGGTGATCGCCCGGCGGGTGCCGGGGCCAAAGATGCCGTCAATACCGCGTGTATTATAGGCGAGCAGGGTCAGGTTGCGCTGAATATCGCGGCGCGCGTCGCGGCTCAGCTCAAGCGCTTCTTCGGCCAGCCTTGCGGCGCGGTTTGGCTCGGCAATGATCGCGGCAATCGCTTCTTCGGCGGCAACAATATGGCGGCCCTGCGGGTAGCGGGCCAGATAGTTGCGGTAGGCGGGCAACCGGTCAAGCGCCACAGCGCCTTGCCATAGCGCATCTTCGGCGGCAAAGTTTTGCAGCTGGCGTGGGGTGACACGCGGCACCGGCGCATCGGGCATAAAGAACATCTCGCGCGGTTGGTAGCCCGCCTGCTCGACCCGGCGCATGGCGCGCAAGGTCTGCATCAGATCAGCCCCCGGCCGAGCAAAGCCCTGCGCCAGAAAGTCGCCTATCTGCCGGACCTCGCCCTGCACCACCAGCACGCCTTGCGGGATATCAAGATCACCAATGCCAGCATGCAGATAGCCGTCATAATCGGCATCATCATCTGACACGCCAAGCACAAGCACAGCCGCGCCGGGCCGGCTGGCCAGAACCAGCAGCAAACTATCAAGCGAGACCGCCTGATTGCGCAGGCCCAACAGCCCCGGTGCGCGGGCCTCAGCTGTCAGCAGCCAAGTGCGACTGCCATCGGTGACAAAGCGGCCCGACAGTCCAACAACCAGCCGCTCGGCCTGCGGCACATGGCTCAACCATTCGGCCAAAGCCTGTGTCACAGCCGGACGGCGGCCATTGGGCACGGCGACAGTGGCAAAGCCCATCGCCTCAAGCGCCTCGGCGCCTCGGGTCACAGACTGGCCCCAGCTGAGCCGCCCGAGCTGCTCGTAGCGCTCCATGCCCAAGAGCAAAGCCGCGTCCTCGGCCATGGCTGTTGTGGTCGAACAGGTTAGTGCCGCAATCGCCGCACTCAGCAACAGGTTCCGCATAGGGGTATCCTTTCAACTCGGTTCTTCAAATTATGGTGCTGTTGGGTCGCCATTGGCAATGGTTTTGATAAAAGGCCAAGCAGCGTGGCGGTTTGCTCAAGCTGGGGCGGCATTCATCTGGGCGCATTATGGCGGCAGCACGGTCTTGAAGGAAGGATGAGGCTGGTGGCGCGTGTTATTCAATATCATCGGGAAAGGTGGGGTTATACACCCTGCTGCTGCGCGATTGGCATAAGGTTGCTGTTCGATAGATGTCCATTTTCGGAATAGACATTGGCGCTAAAAGCTATCTGCTCGAACTTCCCAAGTGTTTGCGGTTTTGAATATGTAGAACGAACCACCATACCCAAAGGACAAACTTCCTTTCTTGGTGGCATCCACCTGAAAATAGAATTCTGCGTTTTTCGGCCAATTTGAGCCTTGAATCCAAGCAGGCCAGCCACCCAGCTTGATCGGGTATTTCTCACGCAATTGTTCAACTCTTGCAGTATCTTTATTGTCGTCGACCCAGTCATAACTCGATATATTCATCATGGCTGCGGGCACTTCGCCAGACATATCATCCCAAGTCGACGCTTCGCGAGCCGTCTCATGCCAAAGGACGGGCAATGTAGGCAATTCAGAACTCTCTCGATAACCGACCCCAACAGGCACGAGGTTTTCAATATCGGTGTAGGTCCGCAAGAGAAACCCGTTACCGTTCTTGCCGCCCCGGAACGCGGAAATGTGCAAATCCAACCAAAAGTTGATCAGAGCAAGGCCTTTAAAATCGAGCGGTATTTCGGGCAATTCATCAACGCGAATTTGCAGAACTGGGTGCATGATCCGTCCTGATCTTTTGCAAACGGGTACTTTCTCACCCTCTGTGCCTAGAAAGTTGCCGCCCCACCAGCTCGTTGCGCGATTATCTTTTTGAGGTCTTGCCCCGCCTAAATCTCCAAAAACTGCCAGTCTTGCCTGCTTCGCAAGTGGCGTGTCGGCTCTGCGCGTTTTCTGATTCGTCGGTTCATCAGACATCGCAAAAACTTTTCTTGGGCAAGAATTGGGTAAGGCCTAGTATGGCATATTCTGCGCGTTGTCATTTCTTTTCGCTATAGAGGCACTAACCCTGCGAAAAGGCCCGACGATCTAGCGATGTTGGTCAACCCCCAGACAGCCCCCAGACAGACAGGCCTCAACAGCCGCATCATCGACGTCTAAAGCAAAGACTCCTCAGCCTCACGCACCGAATAGCCCAACAGGTCTAACCCGTTCTCAAGGTGCTCTGCTAAATGCGGCGAGCCTTTCAGGTAGCTGGCGGTTGGCGTGGTCGCCTCGGCCATTGCAGCCGCCTCGGCCACCGCAAAATCGGCGGGCTCATAGCTGCCCCGGCCAACCCACATCAGCGCAGTGAGCGCCGCTTTTTCATCTTGGTTCATCGACCCGATAAAGGCGTCAAACTCAACCTCTGCGCGCGCAGGTTCATTGGCCAACTCACGCGCCAGAATAATAACTTCTGCGACAGTTTGAATGGAAATATTGTTCATCACGGCCTCCGCCAACTGGTTCAGCTGGAGAATGACCTGTGACGTGAAACTCTGCCTTGATCTGGCGCAATACTATTCCCAGGCCAACGGCACGGTGCGGCCGTTGGCGTAGCGCACAGCGCCGTCACCACCCGGTGAGAGCCAGAAAGTGCGGTTGCCATAGAGGCCCGATACGATGACATAGTCTGGCGTGGTCGTCACTGTGCCAACCCGGCCGGTGGCCGCGCCTTGGCAGACCGCGCGGCCGCCATTGCACGGCACCAACAGGTAGGTGCCAAGCCCGTGGTGATGCGGAGCAATAACCGAGACGGCGCCATCGGCAAACGGCATGTCAGAGAAGCTCTGCGCATAGGCGCGGTAGGCGCTGGCTTCGAGATTGCTAAATTCGAGCCGTGCGGCGCTTTGCTCAAGCGTCTCCCCGTCAGGCATTGTGCTACAGCCGCTTACTGCGGCGAGCGCCAATACCGCCGCCAAACCTATCCGTGTCATTGCTGTTCTCCTGCTCCGATTGGCCACAAGCTAACGCCGCCTTGCCATGGTGGCAATCACCCTATTGCGTCAGTTTGCGACAAAGCCACAACATCTGGGGGTTTTGTTGGCTTGGCTTCGATCTCGCCCTCGGGGGCCAGCTCCTCAAAGTCAAAATTATCAAGCCGTTGGGCGCGTTTACCGGCGCGGGTGGCGGCGGTGAGAATTCCGCCAACATCTTCGCCCGCTTGGCGCAGATGGGTCTCTAACTTGCCCGCCTTTTCGCCAATGATCTCGACATCGCGGTAAAGCAGCCGCAAAGCTTTGCGGATTTCACCCGCCTGTTCGCGCATGCGTGCATCTTTGAGAATTGCCCGCATGGTATTGAGCGTGGCCATGCAAGTGGTCGGCGATACGATCCAAACATGGGCGTCAAACCCCTCGCGTACCAGCGCCGGAAAGTCGGCGTGCAGCTCGGCGTATACTGCCTCTGAGGGCAGGAACAGCAGCGCACCATCAGCGGTTTCACCGTCGAGGATATACTTCTCCGCAATCGCTTTGATATGGGCGCGCATGGTGGCGCGCATGGCTTTGGCGGCCTCGTTTAGCTCCCAATCATTCTTGGCGGCGCGCAGGGCCTCGTAAGCTTCCAGCGGAAACTTACTATCGACCACGATCGGGCCGGGCGGGTTGGGCAGGTGGATCAGACAATCAGCGCGCTTGCCGTTCGATAGCGTGGCTTGCAACGTATAGGCATCGGGCGGCAGCGCCTTTTTGACGATATCATTGAGCTGGATCTCACCAAACGCACCGCGGGTTTGCTTGTTCGACAGAATGTCTTGCAGCGACAGCACATCACCCGAGAGCTTGGTGATATTGTCTTGGGCCTTGTCGATCGCCCGCAGCCTTTGTTGCAGCTCGCCCAGCGAATGGGCAGTGTTGCGGCTCGAATGGGCAAGGCTCTTGCCCATGGCCTCGGTGACAGCCGTCAGCCGCTCTTCCATCAGCCGGATCATCTGGGTTTGCGCGGCGGCTTGGGCCTCTGACACATGGGTCAGCCCACCCGCCAGTTGCTGTTGACCGTCTGACAAGTTTTGCACCCGGCCGCCAAGTCCGCCCATTTGCTGGGCCAGTAGCTGCGCCGCGCGCAGCGATGCCCCGGCGCGCCGCGAGGTGAGGATCAGCAGGACCAGCATCAGGCCAAAGAGCAGCCCACCCGCGAGCACAGCCAGCACCAAAGGATCGCTCAGATCGAAAGTGCGCCCGCCCAGCTCAATCATCGGCGGCCAAACAGTTTTTCGATGTCGGTCAGGCTGAGTGACACGTAAGTCGGGCGGCCATGGTTGCACTGGCCCGAGAGCGGCGTGGCCTCCATTTCGCGCAAAAGCGCGTTCATCTCTTCGGCCCGCATACGACGGCCAGAGCGGATAGAGCCGTGGCAGGCCACCCGCGATAGCACCGCATCTAGCCGCGAGGTCAGCGCCGCACCGCCCTCATCTCCCAGCTCGTCCATTTCATCCAAAATATCGATCAGCAGGGCTTTGGAATTGACCTCACCGAGCAAAGCCGGGGTTTCGCGCACGGCAATCACACCGGAGCCAAACGGCTCAATCTTGAGGCCGAGCGCCAGCAGAGCATCGGCGGCGGCGAGCAGACGTTCAGCCCCCTCGCCCAGCTCGACAATATCGGGGATCAGCAGCGCTTGGACGGCAATGCCTGATGTGTCGCGCTGGCGTTTGAGCCGCTCATAGACCAGCCGCTCATGGGCTGCATGTTGGTCGACGATGATCATGCCGGTCTCGGTCTGGGCGATAATGTAGTTCTCATGCAGCTGGGCGCGGGCGGCCCCCAGCGGCAGGCTGGTCAGGGGCGGCCCCTCTTCGGCCTCTTGCGAGCCCGCCTCGGTCTCGGTCTCGAACCGGGCCGATGGTTGGGACATTTCAGCAAAGGTCGCCTCGGCGAAACCGGGGGGCTGGTAGGCTGGGCCAGAATAGCCGCCTGCCCGGTCCATTTGGTAGACACGCGGGCCGGTTGGCTCTGGCTGCATTGCCCCGAGCACACCGTCGCCAACGGTTGATGACGCTCGGTGGCCCGCCTCGGCCAATGCATGGCGCAGCGCTGAGACGATGAGGCCGCGCACAATGCCCGGATCACGAAAGCGCACCTCGGCTTTGGCCGGGTGGACGTTTACGTCAACCAAGCTCGGGTCGCAGGACACGAACAGCACCGCAGCCGGGTAGCGGCCTGAGGGCAGGACATCGCTATAAGCACCGCGCAGGGCGCCGATCAACAGCTTGTCTCGGACCGGGCGGTCATTGACGAACAGGTATTGCTGGGTGGATGAGCCGCGCGAATAGGTCGGCAAGGCGGCAAATCCGGTCAGGGTGAAGCCTTCACGTTCGGCCTCTATCGGCAGGGCGTTTTCGGTGAAATCACGGCCCAATATGCCGCGCAACCTGCCGCGCAGCGCATCAAACAGATCACCGGTTTGCGCATCGGCGCGAAACACCTGCCGCTCAGTGTCGCCAGACGCATCACGCAGCACGAAGCTGACATGCGGCGCGGCGATGGCCAGCCTGCGGATGACATCGCCGATTGCCTGCGCCTCGGCCCGATCAGAGCGGAGGAACTTGAGCCGGGCGGGCGTGGCGAAGAACAGATCGCGCAGCTCGACCACTGTGCCGGGCTGGGCGGCGGCGGGGCGGGTGGCTTCTGTTTTTCCACCGTTAACGCTGATCTGCGCGCCTTGGTTGCCTGCGCGGCTGGTAATTGTCAGGCGGCCAACGGCGCCGAGCGAGGGCAAAGCCTCACCACGAAATCCAAAGGAGCGGATATCCATCAGATCGCTGCCATCGATCTTTGAGGTGGCGTGGCGGGCCAGAGCCAGCGCCAGATCATCTGCCTCCATACCGCAGCCATTATCAACCACGCGGATCAGGCTGCGCCCGCCATCGGCAATGGTAATCTCGACCCGGTTTGCCCCGGCATCGAGCGCGTTTTCAACCAGTTCTTTAACCGCAGAAGCCGGGCGTTCAATAACTTCGCCCGCCGCGATACGGTTGATCGCGGTTTCATCGAGCTGCCGGATTACTGGGCGCGCATCGGATATGTTGGGGTGTGCGAGGGCCATGCCGCTACTGGTAGCATGGCCCTGCCTGATTCTGCGAGCGAAACTGCGCGCGTGGTTTATTGGCCCGCGGTCAGCCCAACAGGCT
>JAESRD010000256.1 GCA_016764835.1 Paracoccaceae bacterium
CTTGTGGCCGCCTTGCCGGGCGGGCGGTTTCCGGCCAGCCAACCCGCGCTGCTGGCCCTGCCGGGGATTGGCCCCTACACCGCCGCCGCGATAAGCACCATCGCGCATGACCAGGCAGCGACCGTGGTTGACGGCAACATTGAGCGGGTCATGGCGCGGCTGTTTGCGGTGCAAACCCCGCTGCCCGCCGCCAAAAAGCAGCTATGGCAGTTGGCCGATGATCTTTCGCCGAAAATCCGCCCCGGCGACTATGCCCAAGCTCTGATGGACCTTGGCGCAACGGTTTGCACGCCCAAATCACCGCGCTGCACCTGCTGCCCGATAAGCACACAATGCCGGGCACGCGCCCAAGACTGCGCCGCCACCCTGCCCAAACGCAGCCCGAAAAAGCCCAAACCAACCCGGCATGGCCACGCTTATCTTGGCCAGCGCAGCGACGGCGCATGGCTGCTGGAGCGGCGCGTAGGTTCCGGCCTACTCGGCGGCATGCTGTGTTGGCCTTGCAGCGAATGGCGCACTCTGCCGGCGCTAGCCGACACCTCTGATGAGGCCGCCAACAAGGCTCCCTCCAGCGCTGATTGGCCCGTCAACGCTGATTGGCAAGACACGGGCGCGGTTATCCGCCACACATTCACACATTTTCATCTTGTTCTGAATATCGTTACTGCTGACCTGCCCCTTGGCACCAACCCGGCGCGCGGCTTTTTCGTGCCCCACGCCGAATTTGACCCCTTCGCCCTGCCCAGCCTTATGCGCAAAGCCCACGCGGCGCTTCGCCCTGTTGAGCCCAAAGCAGCGGGGGCGTAAGCTTTAACCAGCGAATTGATTTCAAAGGATGCATCCCTTGGCGACAATTAGGCACAAACCGCGCCGCGATATCTCGCACTTTCTTGAAGCACTGCCATTCTGGCTGTCGCTCCCGGTTATCCCCGTCGTGGCTATCGGCGCCTATTATGGCGGCTGGACGGTGCTCTTGGTGCCAATAACCGTCCTGTATCTTTACTCGGCGATCGACTTTTTCGCAGGTCTCAACTTCGCTGATGCCGACATCAACACCCCCGATTCTGCGCTTAAATGGTACCGGATGATCACCGTCATTTGGGGGCCAATGCAGTTTGTCACCATCTTTGGCAGCATTTATTATGTGACTACCAGCACCCATCTGGGCCTGCTCGAACAGCTCGGCCTATTCTTTGGTATTGGCATTATGTCGGGCACAATCGGCATCGTTTATGCACATGAGCTAATGCACCAAAAACCCAAATGGGAGCGCTGGCTCGGCGATATTTTAATGTCGATGGCGCTCTATTCGCATTTTCGTTCCGAGCATTTGTTGGTGCATCACCGCTATGTTGGCACCCCGCGTGACAATGCAGCGGCGCGCTATAATGAAGGCTTTCACCGCTTTTTCCCGCGGGTTGTGATCGGCAGCGCGGGGTCTGCGTTTCGGGCTGAGCGGGCGATGTTGGCGCGCAAGGGCCTGCATTGGAGCCACCGCACCAACCCCTATTGGCGCTACGCCGCATTGCAGCTGGCTATGCTGGCACTGGCGGCGCTAATCGCCGGTTGGCTCGGGGTTTTGCTGTTTGTCACGCAGGCTTGCGTGGCAATCTGGCAGCTGGAGCTGGTCAATTATATGGAGCATTACGGGCTGACGCGACGCCACTTAGGCGATGGCCGTTATGAGCATGCGCAGCC
This sequence comes from Paracoccaceae bacterium, assembly GCA_016764835.1. The sequence goes on from JAESRD010000256.1 coordinate 1,699, forward strand.
GCACCATTCGTGGAATTCAGCGCATATGGTTTCCAACTGGCTGATGATCAACCTTCAGCGCCATTCAGACCACCACCACCGCCCGGACCGGCGGTTTCCACTGTTGCAAAACCACGGGCCAGAGGCCGCACCGCAGTTGCCAATGGGCTATACTTATATGGGGCTGGTGGCGATGGTGCCGCCCTTGTGGCGGCGTAAGATGAACCCAAAAGTGCGCGCATGGCGGCGGCAATTTTACCCCGATATTGAGGATTGGAAACCCTATAATAAGGCGCGCAATCCCATGCCGAAAGGCTCTTAGACAGTGCCGAAAGGCTGTTAAAATAACGCCAAAGGTCTCGCCAAGAAAACAAAAAAAGACCCTACTGTATTGCTACAGCAGGGCCAGTTAGTGCAAGTGGCTAGGCCCGGAGGCTTCGCACCGTGCACCGGCGGTAAACTGTTGAATTTATTGAAACTACTGGTCGCGCATCTCCGCGCGAATTTGCTGGCGCAGAACATCTATCGACACGGTTTTGCCGTCGCGACGAAAGTTCCAATAGGTCCAGCCATTGCAAGACGGCGCGCCCTCAAGATGCGCCCCAACTTGGTGGATCGAGCCTTTGACATCAGGCGCCGTCAGCGTGCCGTCAGCCCGGACCTTGGCGGTCTGGCCACGCGGCGAGGTCAGCACCTCACCGGGGCGCAACATGCCGCGTTCAACCAACACACCAAAGGCAACCCTCGGCTCGGCCCGGCGCGATGTTGAAACCTCAAGTGCCTCCTTGTCAAACTTGCGCACCATCGACAGCCGCTTCTCGGCCACTTTGCGGTACTTTTCTTCGCGCTCAATGCCGATGTAATTGCGGCCCAGCATCTTGGCCACGGCGCCGGTTGTGCCAGTGCCAAAGAACGGGTCGAGCACCACATCGCCGGGGTTGGTCGTGCCCACAAGCACCCGGTGCGGCAGTGAGGTTGGCTTTTGCGTCGGATGCGCTTTATTGCCTTCTTTGTCCTTGATCCGCTCATGACCTGTGCAGATCGGGATCACCCAATCAGAGCGCATCTGAATGCCCTCATTCAGCGCCTTGAGCGCCTCATAGTTAAACGTATATTTGGCACCTTCGGCCTTTGACGCCCAGATCAGCGTCTCATGCGCATTGGTAAAACGTTTGCCGCGAAAGTTTGGCATTGGGTTGGACTTGCGCCAAACCACATCGTTCAAAATCCAGAAACCTTGGTTTTGCAGCTCGGCGCCCATGCGAAACACATTATGGTACGAGCCGATCGCCCAGATCGCACCATTGGGCTTAAGCAAACGCCGTGCGGCAGCCAGCCAGGCACGTGTAAACTTGTCATATTCAGCAAAGCTGTTGAACTTGTCCCAATCATCGTCAACCGCATCAACCTTGCTATTGTCAGGGCGGTGCAAATCGCCCTTCAGCTGAAGGTTATAGGGTGGGTCTGCAAAGATAAGATCGACCGATGCTTCTGGCAGGCTGAGCATTGTTTCAATGCAGTCACCATCCAGAATCGTGTTTAATGGGAGCGCCGCTGCGCTCTCGTCTTTCGTGCCCATACTACTGCCTCGTATCCCGGCGAATTTTTTCGCTCGTTCATTGAGGCCTAGGATGAGTCAGCAGCGATTCGGTGTCAAAAGTTTTATTGAATCAGCGTGTTAGAAGTTTCTCTTGATACAAGATGTTGTGTACCGGCTTAAAGGAACGGCGATGATGTGGTGTCACGCCCAAAATTTTAAGCGCCTCGCGGTGTGCTTTTACGGGGTATCCGGCGTTTTTCTCCCAGCCATAGCCGGGATGCTGTTGCGCTAAACCCACCATTATTCTGTCGCGCCTTTGTTTAGCCATAATTGAGGCCGCAGCGATCGACACTGAGATGGCATCTCCGCCGATCAAAGGCAGGGCTTTGCAGGGCAGATCAGGCGGTATGCGGTTACCGTCTATGAGCGCCATATCCGGCGCTAGCTTCAGCCCGGCCACGGCGCGTTGCATGGCCAGCATTGACGCCCAAAGGATGTTGATCTCGTCAATCTCGGCAACACTGGCCTCCGCCACACAATAGACCGCGTGTTCCATGATTTGCTCTTCGAGCACGGCGCGGCGTTTGGCGCTAAGTTTCTTGCTGTCATTTAGCCCTATTGGAATATGCGCCGGGTCAAGCACTACGGCGGCGGCAACCACCGGCCCGGCCAATGGCCCGCGCCCCACCTCATCAACCCCGCAAACCACACTAAACCCTTTGGCATGGGCGGATTTCTCATGGGCGTAGCTGGGGAGTGTTTTACTCATGTGCCCCAGTGAACAAGCCAGCGCGCCCGCTGCAAGCACAAAAAAGCGGAGGACCCAAAAAGCGGAAGGCCATGTCCAGCCCTCCGCTCTTCGGCAATGACAACCGGTTCGTTCACCGGGTCTTGGTGGCCGTTAGACCAAGACAGGCCATCACCTCTGCTCGACCGAATTTAATACCGATGGGCGCGGTAACCGACATTGCGCAAGCAGGTCGGATCAAACCCGCTCTCGAAACCGCCAGCCACACGCACTGTCACCGCACAGGACAGCGGCAAGCGGCCTGCAAGGGCATAATGTTGGGTCAAACAATCTGCGTTCAGCAACCGGCGCGGCCCGGTTGATGTTGAATAAACATGGGCGCAATGGCCGGGCATTAAGGCCCGCGTTGGCTGCTGCGGCGGATGGTACGGTTGGGGTGGCGGCGCAGTGTGTACACAACCGTCGGCTGGTTAGAGCCGCTGGAAATCGCCCCGGCAATGATTGCAACGGCGGCAACACCAAATATCGCCCTCGCGACATTATCACGGTCTATATCGGCCTGTGCTGGCGCGCCAATGCTGGCAAATGTCAGGGCAGTGGCGGCTGCGGCGGCTATAAGATGTTTGTTCATGGCGTGGTCCTCTTATGGTGCCGCCCGCCTTGCGCTTAGTGCGATGGCTCAGACAGCGTGTACTGCAATGACCAAACACTCGCCCAAACCACCGTTTTTAGGCAATATCACCGCGCTGATAGGTGATATCAGTCAAATCTGCCGCCATCAGCGGCGCTGATATTGACTATCATCCCGCCGCGAATGCAGACTTAGCTCCTATGAAACATACACTCGCCCTCACCTTTGCGCTTTTGCTTGCCAGCCCGGCAAGTGCGGCCTGCTATGCCGATTATAAGGCCAAACAAGACGCACCCCTGCGGCTGCATTACGGTGTGGCCGAGATAGACGGTGCCTGCACCATCACCAGCGCGACACAGCAATTGCGCAACGCTCTGGCCAGCGATGGCTGGCTGTTGTTAAACGTATTGGGGCTCTTCGATGACGATGGGCTGGCCGAGAGGAGAGAAAGTGCAGCGCAATACTACCTCCGCTATTGAGGCACGCCAAACCGGCACAAGGATCGTCAATTACGGCATCGCCGCGATCGTTTTGATCCTGCTGCTGGCCGCTGTGCTGCTGTTTCTCAACCTACCCGACGCCAACGCGTTTAATCTGCGGGTTGAGAGGTTGTTCATTGAGAATGACGACCTGACCACGCAGGCCGAGATCAAACTGCTTGAAATCCTCGCCCAGTCAGGCACCGCCTTTTCTGACACATTGTCGAGCTACCGTTTTGTGATCTTCGTGCTGCTTGTCTTTGCCACGGCTTTGCTGGTCGCGGCTATCGCGTTCCTCGTCATGCTGATCACGCTTAACCGGCGCATGGGCCAGATTGAGCGCAAGGGCATCGAGGTCAACTCGCTGCTGATCGCGCGAGAGCAAAACACAGTTTATCTCAATAACTTTGAGTTCAAGCTCACCGGGGCGGCGATTGAGACGCTATCGGTCTTAGCCGAAGCCCGGATGGATGATGAAGTGCTGACCGGCGCGCAGATCGAGGGCGTGATCTCAGGCCGTGACCCATCAGACTGCGAAGAGGCCGCTGGGGCCACGCGGATCAAGCGCTTGCGTGACACGCTCGGCAACCAGATGATGAGCGAATTGCTGGTCAAAAACATCGCACGGCGCGGCTATATGCTGGCGATTGATAAAGACGTGATCCAGATGGTTTAGAGCATTGGTCCGGTGGGCTGGAGCATCTAAATTGGTGGTCCGTTGAGGCGGACCATCTTAAATTAGCCGCCCGTTGAGGCGGGCAGTGATTTTGGCCCGCTCAGCCGCCGTCATCTCAAACGTCTGATCATCGCGCAAAGTGAGCGTCGGATAATATTGCGCCGTCAAAAATGACAAAAACGCATCACGGCTGGCCGGATCAAAACTGGCCTGATCAGGTGCGGCGCACAACTGCGCCAGCGCTTCAGCCGTTGGTGCCTGATGCGCCACACCGGCAAATGACCAAAAGCATTGCCCGATCGTCGCCACTGGCCGCTCAAACAACATCGCCTCTAGCCCGACCGATGAATTGACCGTCAGCACCAGATCAGCGGCGCGGACTTGGCTAAACGTGTCGGTCTCATTGTCGAGGTAGACCGGCGCAGCGGCAAAACCCGCCAGCACCGGGGCAATAGAGGTTAGCGCATTTGGGTGCTCTTTGAGCCGAATGTGCCAGCCAGCGGGCAAGTTGGCCGCCGCCTGACAGATCAGCTGCACCGTCGCCGCAACACTGCGGCAAGGCCCGCCAAACAGGCTCAGCTGGCTGTCGCCCTCTAGCTGAAGCGGCACAAAGATAAACCGCTCACCCTCTGGCCGGTTTTGCTTTGGCACGGTTGTGGCCACCAGCGGCTGGCGCTGGGCGATCTGCGTCGTGATCTGACGCCATCCGCCAAGCTGGCCAGGGTTGCGTGCCGCCCAGTCCAAATACGGCCCGGCCTTGCGCGGCAATGCATTGGCAAAATTGACCCCCATCGGGTCAACCGTGATCCGGCCCGGCAGCGGCGCCAGCTCAAAGAACAGCGTCTGCGCCCCCGCATCGCGCGCCGCATCCATAAACACCCGGCGCGAACTGTTAAGCCCGTTCCAGCACAGGGCCACCGGGCGCTCATCCGCCGCCACCCGCGCCGCAAACAGCCGTGCCGCCCAATTATACTGACCGCGCAACATCATCGCCTTGGCCCATGCCATCAGCTTTGATTTTGGCATATGGCGCGCCGCCGCCAATGCCGCGCGCGCGCTGGCCCGCGC
>JAESRD010000020.1 GCA_016764835.1 Paracoccaceae bacterium
CTTTGGTTGAACCGATAATGTCGCCGGTCAAAACCGCGCAAAGGGGAAGATTGGTCAGAACCGCGCCGTGTCGGGCGGGCTTGGCCATAAAGCCGAGAATATCCATAAAGGGCATTCTAGGGGCGTTTGCATGAAATAGCAAGGCATTTGCCTTGCTATCACCTAAAGCAAATGTTTTGCCTTGCTTTTACATAAAGCCAAGCTCTAGCCTTGCTTCGTCAGACATCATCTCCATGCCCCATTGCGGCGACCAAATCAGCTCAACATCAACAAGTTTGACGCCGGGCAGCGGCTCAACCGCATCGGCAACCCAGCCGGGCATCTCGCCCGCGACCGGACAGCCCGGTGCTGTCAGCGACATTAATATAGCGACCTCGTTTTCCTCAGAAATGCTGATCGTGTAGATCAGGCCAAGGTCATAGATATTGACCGGAATTTCCGGGTCATAAACACTGCGGCAGGCCTCGACGACCTGCTCATAAAGCGGATGATCGGTGGTTGATGGCACGATAAGCGGCGCGCCTTCGGGCTGAACTTGGGCGGCCAGCTTTTGGGCAGGCGAGGCATGTGGGTCTTGCGCTGTTTCTGGGTTCGCATCGGACATGGGCTGGTTCTTTCCTGAAATCCTGAGAGTAATTATAAGAATTGCACTGAGCGGCGTAAAGGCCTGTGCTGTGGCTCAAAGCGCTGCAAGTGCAAAAACTTTGCTTGGCCCGGCGGCAATGATCGCTGATTGTGGGGCAAATAGGCATTTAGGCAGGGATGCGCGGCATATGGCCAAACACAAAACAATTATTATTACCGGCGGGTCTCGGGGCATTGGCCGGGCGGTGGCGCTGCTGGCCGGGCAGCGCGGCTGGTCTGTGGCGGTGAACTATCAGCGTGATGAGCGCAGCGCGGCAGAGGTGGTCCAGCAGATTATCACCGCAGGCGGGCGGGCTGAGGCGATAAAGGGCGATGTGCAAGATCCGGCTGATATGGCCGGGCTGTTTGAACGCGCCGAGGCGGCGTTTGGCCGGGTTGACGGTCTGGTGGCCAATGCAGGGGTGACGGCGCCGCTGTCGAAGCTTGCCGATATGGATATTGAGCGCATTGAGCGGCTGATTGGGGTAAACCTGATGGGGGCGATCATCTGTGCGCGCGAGGCGGCGCGGCGGTTTGGCCGGCCAAAGGCGGAGGCTGCGGGGGCAATCGTGTTCCTATCATCGGCGGCGGCAAGGCTTGGCTCCGCCAATGAATTTGTTGATTATGCTGCGACCAAGGGCGCGATAGATACGCTGACCAAAGGCTTGTCGATCGAGCTGGCGGCAGAAAACATCCGGGTCAATGCGGTGCGGCCGGGGCTGATTGCAACCGAGATGCATGCCAGCGGCGGCGTGCCTGACCGGGCCGAGCGGCTGGGCCGCAATGTGCCAATGGGGCGGCCCGGCCGCGCTGATGAAGTGGCGCAGGCGATAATTTGGCTGCTGAGCGATGAGGCATCTTATGTGACGGGTGCTGTGCTTGATGTGACGGGCGGGCGCTAGCCGAGCAGCGGCAACACCGTCTCGGATGGGCGGCACAAAGCCGTGCCGAGCGGTGTGACGACAATCGGCCGGTTAACCAAAATCGGGTGCTTTAGCATAGCCGCGATCAGGGTTTCGTCGCTGACATCTGCGTCAAGCAAGCCAAGCTCTTCGGCTGGTGAGTTTTTGCGGCGCAACGCGTCTTGCGGGCTAAGCCCGGCATCTCGCAAAAGCGCGGTGAGCTGCGGCTCGGTCCAGCCGGTTTGCACATATTCGACCACCTTTGGTGCAATGCCTGCGGCTTCGATCAGACCGAGTGTTTTGCGCGACGTGCCGCAGCCGGGATTATGATAAATAGTTACTTGCATCAGGCGGTTTCCTTAGGGTCTGAAATGTCAGCAAAGAGCCAGCCAGCAAGGGCGGCGGCGAGCAGGGCACCGATGATCTGGGCGGTTATAAAGCCGGACAGATCGACCGGGCGAATACCGGCGAATGTATCGGTCAGGCTGCGGGCAATGGCAACAGCTGGGTTGGCAAAGGATGTGGACGCGGTGAACCAATAGGCCGAGGTGATATAGAGGCCAACAAGCATTGGCACGGCTTCGGCGCGGTATTTGACCCCGGCGAGAATGGTCATGACCAGGCCGAAAGTGGCGGTGATTTCAGCCAGCCATTGCGGCGGGCCAGTGCGGGCATGGGTTGAGAGCTGCACCAGAGACTGGTCAAACATCGCATGGGCAAGCACGGTGCCGGCAATGCCGCCGAGTATCTGGACAATGATATAGGGCAGGGCATCGGCGCGGGCCAATTGGCCGTTTAGGGCCATGACCATGGTGACGGCCGGGTTGAAATGCGCGCCAGAGACCGGGCCAAGCATGGTGATCAGCACCACGAGGATGGCGCCGGTTGGGATCGTGTTGCCCAAGAGGGCGAGGGCCACATCATCTGTCAGGGTTTCGGCCATGATGCCTGAGCCGATAACGGCGCAGACCAAGAGCCCGGTGCCGAGGGCTTCGGCGGTGAGGCGACGGGGGAGATTAGGCTGCATGTGAGGGCTCTGGTTGGGAAAGGGGGGAAGAGGCTGCATCATCAAGCGCGGGCAGGCAAAGGGCGGGATTGCCGCCACAACAATCGTGCAGCAAAAAGCCAAGGAGGGCGCGGGTGCCTTCCATATCTGCGGTGTAGAGGATGGAGCGGCCCCTGCGCTGGTTGGTGATCAGCCCGGCGGCGAGCAAGATTGAGAGATTGGCCGAGAGCGTGTTTTGACGCACCGAGAGTTTGGCGGCGATGTCACCGGCGGCCATGCCTCCTGGGCCTTTGGCTATGAGCAGGCGAAATACGGCAAGGCGCATGGGCTGTGACAGGGCCGAGAAGGCGGCAAGGGCGTTTGATGTATCCATATATCTGGAAGTAATGAAGTATTACGCTAATGGGAAGCGATAAAGCGCTGGGGGATCCAGCGGAAAACAGGGCAGGCCCTGTTTGTTGTTATTATTGGTCCGCCTCGGGCGGGGGACAGCACATCAATAGGACAAGATGGCGGCGATTGTTGCGGTGCTGGGCGCGTGGTTCGAAGCGGGGTTGCTAAAAATTGGGCCGTCAAAAAATGATCGACCGCAAGGGAAAACGCGCGCGGGCTTTCAATCGCGCCGCCAAGACATTATGGGCATAGCGGCTTGATGGAGGCTTTATGACCAGTCGTTTTACCTACCAGATTTCAGCGCGTGACGGGGCGGCCCGCACCGGGGCTATCAGCACGCCGCGCGGCGAGATACGCACCCCGGCCTTTATGCC
>JAESRD010000257.1 GCA_016764835.1 Paracoccaceae bacterium
GCGCGGTTTAGATTGATCCGCGCGCTCGCCGCGCGGGTTTGATCGGTCTGCGCATCGGCAGCGCGGGCCTCGTCCATCAGCACATCAGCCGAACGCAGGCTGACCACGGCGTTGAGCTGCGGGTTGACGGCTTCGATCTTCCGCAATGTCGCGGCCATCAGCGCGGTGGCGGTAAGCCGACCGTCGCTAATTTGCTGAGCCAGAACACTGGCATCTTGGCTGGTGAGATCGGTCATGTCGCGTCCCTCGCCTTTGGTGGGCTTAGTCGTCCAGCGCCGCCTCTGCCCGGCTTTTGCCAGAGACCTGCTGCGCCAAAGTCGCTGCCATAAAGCCGTCGAGCTTGCCATCAAGCACACCGGCACTGTCGGAGGTCTCGTAATTGGTGCGCAGGTCTTTGACCATCTGATACGGGTGCAGCACATAGGAGCGGATCTGGTTGCCCCAACCGGCATCGCCCTTGGCCTCATGCGCCTCGTTGATGGCCGCGTTGCGCTTATCCATCTCCATCTGGTAGAGCCGCGACTTTAGCGCCTTCATGGCAATATCGCGGTTCTGGTGCTGTGACTTTTCAGAGCTGGTCACGACTATGCCAGTTGGCAGGTGGGTGATGCGCACCGCACTATCGGTGGTGTTCACATGCTGGCCGCCAGCCCCCGAGGAGCGGTAGGTATCGAGCCGAATATCCGATGCGTTGACCTCAATCTCAATATTGTCGTCAACCACCGGATAGACCCAGACTGAGCTGAACGATGTGTGCCGCCGGGCCGCACTATCAAACGGGCTGATCCGCACAAGACGGTGCACGCCGCTCTCTGACTTGAGCCAGCCATATGCATTGGGGCCGCTGATCTTATAGGCGGCAGACTTGATGCCCGCCTCCTCGCCTGAGGTTTCAGATTGCAGCTCAACTGTGTAGCCCTTGGACTCGGCCCACCGCACATACATGCGCGCCAGCATGCTGGCCCAGTCACAACTCTCTGTGCCGCCAGCGCCAGAATTGATCTCAAGGAATGTGTCATTGCCGTCGGCTTCGCCGTCAAGCAGCGCTTCCAGCTCTTTGCTTGCAGCCATTGCCGCCAAGGCTTTGAGGGCTTCCTCGGCATCGGTAATAATCTCGGCGTCTTCTTCCAGCTCGCCCAGCTCAATCAGCTCGACATTATCGCTAAGATCAGTACTGATTTGGTCATATGCGCCCATCTTATCAACAAGATCTTGCCTCTCGCGCATCAGCTTTTGCGCGGCTTCCGGCTTGTCCCAGAGGGTCGGATCTTCAACCATCGCGTCAAATTCTTCGAGCCGGTGCGGCGCTGTTTCGCGGTCCATCCGCTGGGCCAAAAGGCCGAGCGATTTTTCAATTGCCGCTACGAAATTTTGCGTCTCTGCGCGCATTTTCTCCGCCCCGTTTTTGCCAATATTGTCCAGTTTGATAGCGCGCTAAGCCCGGCTCAACCAGCCCCTAATATAGCCCGCCCGATGACAGCGTGCCAAAGGTGGCTTTGGGGCCAACGGTCGCGGTCTCACCGGTTGAGTTGGTCACCGCGCGCGAGGTGGCGGTGACCACTTCAAACAGCGGCAGATCACCGGCAATGGCAAAGCCGCCATCAAAGGTAATGCCAAAGACCGGGATTTCGCTGTCGCGGAAGCATTCGGCCACGACATTTTCACCGCTTGCCCCGTCGGGCAAACGTGCGCCAGAAAACCGGTCAATGCTAATGAACCGGCATTCTTCAGGCACCGAGAAAGCGCTGCCGCCAAACTCGCGGATGGCCTCGATCATGAACTCTTGGAACACAGGCGCGCACATGCCGCCGCCTGAGGCGCGGGTCATCGGGCGCGGCGTATCATAGCCAATGTAGCAACCCGCGGCGATGTTGGACGAGAAGCCAATGAACCACACGTCTTTGCCGTCATTGGTTGTACCGGTTTTGCCAGCGATTGGTACGGGCAGGTTCAACCCGCGCGCGGTACCGCGCTGGACCACGCCCTGCATCATAGATGTCAGCTGATAAGCAGTAACGGCGTTCATTATACGGTCGCGGTTTGAGTTGATCCGCGGGCTTTGCCCCGGCTCCAGCGCCTCTATCGAACAGTCGACGCAGGTGCGCGGATCATGGCGGTAGGTCGTCGCGCCGTAGCGGTCTTGCACCCGGTCAACAAGCGTCGGTTCAACCCGCTCGCCGCCATTGGCAAACATCGAATAGGCAGCGACCATGCGGTAAAGCGTTGTCTCGTTAGAGCCAAGTGCGCCGGACAGAACTTGGCGCATATTGTCGTATACGCCGAAACGCTCGGCATATTCGGCGACAACATCCATGCCAACCTCTTGGGCCAGCCGGATGGTCATCAGGTTACGCGATTGTTCAATGCCTGTGCGAAGCGGTGTCGGGCCATAATATTGGTGGCTGGCATTTTGCGGCCGCCAAACCCCTTGCGGGGTGTTGATCTCAATCGGCGCGTCAACAATGATTGTTGCGGGCGAATAGCCACTGTCGAGAGCCGCCGCATAGACAAACGGCTTAAACGTTGAGCCGGGCTGGCGGTAGGCCTGCGTCGCCCGGTTCAGCTCTGAATGCTGATATGAGAAGCCGCCCTGCATGGCGATCACCCGGCCGGTGTTGACATCCATCGCCATGAACGCGCCCTGCACTTCTGGCACTTGGCGCAAGGTCCAGCGGATGAACGCGCCGTTGCCGTCCTCGGTCATCCGGCGAATATGGACCACATCGCCAACAGTGAAATTGTCATGGAAGTTACCGCGCATCCATTCAATGTCGCGCCGTGGCACGACAAAGGGCTCGGCCTCCGTCTCGGTCACATCTTCGATGCCGACACGCAGCTGCTGGTCTTCGACCGCCAGCACAACGGCTGGATACCACTGGTTCTCAAGTTCGACATCGCGTGAGATCCGCACCCGCGACAAAGCCCGCCGCCAGCTTTCTTCATCGACCAAAGCCTCGGCGTCTAGCGTCTGGCCAGTGCCGCGCCATTCGCCAGTGGCCCGGTCATAGCGCTCTAGCGCGCGTTGCAGCGCTTGGGCGGCGCGGGCTTGCAGGCCGGGATTGACCGTTGCACGGATAGCCAAGCCACCGTTGAAAAACTCGTCTTCACCAAAATCGCGGCTCAACTGGCGGCGGATTTGGTCAGTAAAATAATCACGCGGTGGCAGCTCGGAACGAAAGCTCTCAAAGTCACCGTTTTGCACGGTGCGCAGCGGGGCTTCGCGTTCAGACTGATAAGTTGCCTCATCAACATAGCCATTCTCGAACATCTCACGCAGCACATAATTGCGCCGGTTTATGGCGTCTTCATGCTGGCGCACCGGGTGCAGGTTGCCGGGCCGCTGGGCCAGAGCGGCCAGAAAGGCGGCCTCGCCGGCGTTCAGCTCAGAGAGTGGTTTATTGTAATAGATCTGGGCAGCTGCGGTCACACCGTAAGCGTTTTGACCCAGAAAAATCTCATTGAGATACAGCTCAAGGATGCGCTCCTTGCCAAGCGCTTGCTCGGCCTGAACCGCCAAGATGATCTCACGAATTTTGCGCTCTGCTGTGCGCGAACCATCAAGCAGGAAGTTCTTCATCACCTGTTGGGTGATAGTTGATGCGCCACGCACAGACTCGCCGCGCGACACAACAGCCTCGACAAAGGCCGCCGCCATGCCGCGCAGATCATAGCCATTATGGGTGTAGAAATTTTTGTCCTCGGCCGAAATAAAAGCGTGTTTTACAACATCGGGGATCTCTTCTGCCGGGGTGAACAGACGCCGCTCAGTGGCAAATTCATCAATGATCTCGCCTTCGCCAGAATAGACCCTACTGATGGTCTTGGGCGAATATTGCGCCAGCACTTCGTGGCTGGGCAGGTCGCGGCCATAGACGAAGAAGATCGCGGCCAGCCCTAAGAAGCCCATGAGCAGGCCGAGCGTCAGGAGCGAAAAAATGCCGCCAAAGAATGAAAATACGAAACGCAGCATGTGCTTGAGGCACCCCAATTATTGGCCCGTTAGCAGGGCAACTACTCTGTAATACGCCCGATAGCCGGGTATTTACTCTATATAGGCACGCACCTCGGCAGGGTCAAAAGCCCAAACCGGCTGATCGGCTATAAAATGCCGCCCGACGCGATAAATATTAGCCCGGCCAATCACATTATTGCCTTAACAGCGCATTGTGAGCGGCCTCAGAGCTGGCCCAAAGTTGTAGGCCTTTGAGCAGACCCGCGACAATCGGCGCGCGGCCCTCAGGTGTTGAAAGCCGCGCCCTGTCGCCATCATTTGACAAGAACCCGGCCTCAACCAGCACACTGGGAAAATCCGCAGCACTGAGCACGGCCAGCTGGGCGGTCCGGCGCGGGCGGGTGTTAAGGGCGGCACCAGTTTCTCCCAGCGCGGTGACCAGATGGTCAGCCAGCCGCTCGGCCGCTGGGCCGGTCTCTAACCGCGCCAGCTCTAGCAGAACCGTGGCCACAAGATCATCTTGGCCGGCCAGATCAACCCCGGCGAGGATATCGCCGCGCTCATGGCGCTGCGCCATGCGCGCACTGGCCTGATCATGCGCATCAGCTGACAGCGTATAGATAGACGCCCCCGACGCCGCGTCAGCGTCCAGCGCATCGGCATGTAGCGAGATAAACACATCCGCCCCGGCTTGGCGGGCAATGGTGATGCGGGTCTCAAGTGGCACAAAGATATCCGTTTGCCGGGTCAATACTGCACGCATGCCGCCTGCCCGCGCCACGGCTTCTGACAGCTCAAGCGCCAGCGCCAACATCAGGTCAGACTCGGCCAAGCCTTCGCGCCCGGCGCCGGGGTCTATGCCGCCATGGCCGGGATCAATGACCACAATCATTGGCCCATCTTCGGGTGCGGGCGGCGGCGTGGCCACGGTCAGCGCTTCCCAGCCGAGGTTAGGTGGGGTGCCAGCACGGGCCAAAGCCGCGGCCTCATCACTGGCCTGCATCTGTACCAGCAGCACGGCGCGGCCATCGGTCTGGCTGGTTTGCATCCCACCGGCGCTGAGCACCATCGGCCCGGCAAGATCAACCACCAGCCGCGACCAGCCGGGGCGAAACGCGCCAAAGCGCAGGTCAAGCGCCGCATCAGCATTGAGCAAGGCCGCACGGCTGGCCCCGGCAAAGTCTAGCTCGCGAAAGTCGAGCACCAGACGCCACGGTTCAGCGAGGGTGAAAATCCGGTAAGGCACGGGTTGGCTGAGATAAAGTTCAACCTCCAGCCCCTCGCCCCAGTCTTTGACCTGCGAGCGGGCAGTATCGAGCCGGGCCAGAGCCGAGAATGCACCATCTTGTTGCTGGGCAAACACCGGACCAATGGCCAGCAGCATAAGCGCCAGCGCCAGCCTAAACAGAGCCTTCATTACTAATCTCCGTCATTTTGCGCGCTCCAAAGAACGCCTCCAGCCGAACCAGACCCTCGACAATATCTGCCTGCGCCCGGGCATAAGAAAACCTGATCCAGCGATGCCCGTCTACCGGGTCAAAGTCCAGCCCCGGTGTGACAGCCACCCCGGCCTCTTCCAATATCTCATTGCACAGGGCCAGCGCGTCATCACTATAGGCGCTGATATCGGCATATATATAGAATGCCCCATCGGGTGGTGCTATCCGGCTCAGCCCGGCCCGCTTAAGCCCGGCAATCATCAGATCGCGGTTGGTTGCATAGTTGCGACAGTTCTCGTCCAGCTCATCGGTGTGATCAAACGCGTGCAGCGCCAATATTTGCGAGGCATGCGGCGCGCAGATAAACATATTCTGCGCCAGCCGTTCAACCAGCCGAACATGATCCTGCGGCACAACCATCCAACCCACCCGCCAGCCGGTCATCGAGAAATATTTAGAGAATGAGTTGATGACATGGACTTCGTCGGTCAGCTCCAGCGCCGATACTGGGCGCGTCGCCCCGATGCCCTGATATATCTCGTCTGAGATCAACGAGGCCCCCGCCTCATCGCAGGCGCCAATCAGCCCGGCCATCTCGTCGCGTCCCAGCATCGCCCCGGTCGGGTTCGCCGGTGACGCGGTGATCAACCCATCAAGCTTGTGGCGCGCCACATCGGCAGGCACAGGCTGCATCCGGGCCGCGAGGGTGGTTTCAAAATCAACCGGGGTGAGCGCCAAAGCCCGCAATATCTGACGGTATGACGGGTAGCAGGGCCGCCCCAGCCCAACCCGCGCACCAGTGTCAAACAAGGCCGTGAAGCTGAGCAAAAACGCGCCCGACGCGCCCGACGTTACAATCACCCGGTTTGGGTCGAGATCAACATTATGCATTTCACCGTAGCGCTGTGCGATCCGAGCCCGCAGCTCTGGCACACCGAGGGCAACCGAATAGCCGAGTGGCGCCTCAGCCATTTGCGCAGCCAGTTTGGCCACGGCCCCCGCAGGCGCACCAGTGCCCGGCTGACCGACTTCCATATGGATAACAGAGCGCCCTGCCGCCTCAGCCGCCCGCGCCGCCTCCATAACATCCATCACGATAAAGGGATCAACCTGCCCGCGTCTTGATACCCGCATTCATTTGCCTCATGCTTTCGCTGTGATCTTGCTGTTGTCCAGCAAGGTAGCGCTGCCGTCAATGATATGCCGTCAATGCGGTGACATCACCTAAAGCCAGGCCTTGGCATCAGCTTCGCCATATGATCTGACCGCATAAACAAAGTTTCGGAGTCCCTGATGACCATTTTCCGCAATATTCTTAAACATGCCAGCGCTCTGATCTGTGCCGCCACCTTTGCTCTGCCAGCCGCCGCCCTCGATATTGAGGCTATGAGCGACGCCGAGCGCGCCGCCTTTCGCGCCGAGATCCGTGCCTACCTGCTCGACAACCCAGAAGTGCTAATGGAAGCCATCGGCGTGCTTGAGCAGCGCGAGCAAGCAACCCAGTCAGCTACGGATGTTGAAATGGCCGTCGCCTATGTCGATCAACTGCATAATGATGGCTATTCATGGCAGGGCGGCAACCCGGACGGCGACATCACCATTGTCGAATTTATGGATTACCGCTGTGGTTATTGCCGCCGTGCCTTTACTGAGGTCGAAGAGCTGGTCGCCACTGATGGCAATATCCGCATCATCCTCAAAGAATTCCCTATTTTGGGCGAGCAATCGGTGCTGGCCTCAAAATTTGCCATTGCCGTGCAACAGCTCTTTGGCGAAGACGCCTATAAAGATGTGCATGACGCGCTGATGGTGCTGCGCGCCGATATTACACCGGCCTCGCTGACCCGGCTCGCCGACGCGTTTGGCCTCAATGCGCCGCAAATCTTAGACCATATGGAAAGCCCCGCCGTCGCCGGTGTCATCGCCTCTAACCGTGCGCTTGGCGATAGGTTGCAAATCACCGGCACGCCGACATTCGTGATGCAAGATCAGATGCTGCGGGGCTATGTGCCACTCGATAGCATGATCAGCATTGTCGCCGATCTGCGGTCCAACCAAGGCTAGATCAGACGCGCCAATCCGAGCGGCCCCATTTGGGGGCCGTGAGATATGTCGTGCAGGGCCGCTTGGCCCTGCGCCGCTTAACTGTCTATTGTGCCGCTTGCTGTGCGGCCTCTTCAAGCACTTTTAGCGCGGCTGCCTTCTTCTCAACTGCCTCAACAATCTCTTCGACCATTAAGTCATTTGACAATTTGTGGCTCTGCTTGCCCGCGAGATAAACCATGCCATGCCCGGCCCCGCCGCCGGTAAAGCCAATATCAGTCATCAGCGCCTCGCCCGGCCCATTGACCACACAGCCAATAATGCTCAGGCTCATTGGCATCTTGATATGCGCCAGCTTCTCTTCCAGCTCAGCCACCACTTTGATCACGTCAAACCCTTGGCGCGCACAAGACGGGCAAGAAATGATATTGACGCCGCGATGCCGCAGCCCCAGGCTCTTAAGTATCTCGTACCCGGCCTTCACCTCTTCAACCGGATCAGCCGACAGGCTCACCCGTATCGTGTCGCCAATACCGGCCCAGAGCAGATTTCCCAGCCCAATGGCCGATTTGACCGTGCCAGAGAAATGCCCGCCCGCTTCGGTAATCCCAAGATGGATCGGCGCGTCGGTGACTTCCGACAAAGCCTGATAGGCCGCCGCCGACAGGAACACATCCGAGGCTTTGCAGCTGATCTTGAACTCATGAAAATCATTGTCTTGCAACAGTTTGATATGGTCGAGCCCGCTTTCAACCATCGCTTCAGGGCAAGGTTCAGCATATTTATCCAGCAGATGTTTTTCTAAACTCCCGGCATTAACGCCAATGCGGATCGAGCAGCCATGGTCTTTGGCGGCTTTGACCACCTCTTTGACCCGGCTCGCGTCGCCGATATTGCCGGGGTTTATCCGCAAACAGGCCGCACCTGCCTCGGCCGCCTCAATCGCGCGTTTGTAGTGAAAGTGAATGTCAGCCACGGTCGGCACCGGGCTTTCGCGGCATATCTCGCGCATGGCCACAGCCGATGCCGCATCGGGCACCGAGACCCGGACAATATCGGCCCCCGCCTCAACGGAGGCAATAATCTGTTTGATCGTCGCCGATGCATCCGTGGTCAGCGTATTGGTCATGGTTTGCACAGTTATCGGCGCATCGCCGCCAACCGGCACATTGCCAACCATGATCTGGCGCGATTTGCGCCGCTCAATATTGCGCCAAGGGCGGATAGGATTATGAACCATGTTGATTACCTCAAAAGCCGCAGGGGCAGGCTACGCGCCCAAACCAGTCTCGACAGACTTATTGGTCTATTTGGGCTTCTGCAACGTTAACCAGCTCTGCCAAATCAGCATCGCCGCTCAGATCGGCCACTTGGTAACGCTCTGTCAGGTTATCGGCCGACAATGCCAGATCAGCCGTGATCGAGCCGCGCGGCCCAGCTGGGCCATAATGGATGCCGTTTACAGCAAAGTAGATGGCGCCAGAGGCACCGACCCGCAAGGTTGCAGGCTCTTGAGTTGCTGGCAGCACATAAGTGTCACCGGGCTGCAATGTGCCTTCAAAGATCACCGCGCCACCAGCCGAGCGCACCCGCACCCAAGCTTCGCGCACAGCAATAACCACAACTTCCGGCGCTTCACCAACGGTCACCTGAACCGGCGGCGGGGCGACGGCACCCGCAATACCACCAGCGGCGGCAAGGGCGATTTGTTCGGCAATAACATCAGGCTCTTGGGCGACCGAAGCGACCATTTCTGGCGTGGCCACTGCGGCCAAAGCTGGCTGCGTAATCGGCGATAGCGTGCCCGCAGCATCGGGGCGCAGAGCGGCTATTGGGCCATCGCGCGACACCAGAACTGGCAGATCAAGCGCTTGCGGGCGGTAGAGCCGCTCAAGAGCTTCAGTCGACGGCAGCACAACATTGGCCAAAGTCTGGCCAGAGCTGGCCAGCGGATCAGCGGCGCGGCTGGCCCCGGCTAGGGGGTCTATCTCGGCGACGATAACAGGGGCTTGTTCAACAGGGGCGAGTTGCACTTTTTGCACTTCTTGCAACAGCGTCCAGCCGCCATAGCCTAGCCCGCCGATAAGCGCCATCAGCACCAGAACCGAGCCCGCAGCCCGCGGTTCAAAGCCAGAAAAGAACGAGTCATCTATCGGAATAAACGGCGTTGTTGACGAGGCAAAAATATCGCGACCCGCAGCGTTGGCACCGGACAGCCGCTGTTCGCGGGTGGCGCGCACAGAGGAGGCTTGGTCGGACATGCCGTGGGCCGTGACAAAACCGCTCTCTTGGCAAAATGTATCAAAGGCCCAGTCCGGGTCGAGCCCCAAATAGCGGCCATAAGATCGCACGTAACCGGCAATAAAGCCTGGCGTGTCAAAAGCTGTGGGGTCGCAGTTTTCAATGGCGGCAATATAGGGGGCTTTGATCTTCAGCTCGCGCTGCACATCAAGCAGACTTTTGCCCAATGTTGCGCGCTCACCGCGCATAAGATCGCCAAGCTTCAGCTCAAAGGCGTCAAAGCCAGCGGCTTCAACTTCCTCAGTCACTTTATCTCTCTTGATGAAGCCCCGGCCTATCATCTGTTTTTATCGCCTGCCCGTCTTGTCTTGCGTCGATTCGAACGCAAAGAATCCCTACGTTTTTGTTACCATAGGCACTGTCAGGACGCACCAGCAGATTTTGTTAACCAGTTAGCTCGGCACGATTCAGCGCACATTGCGACCAAAGCGTATCAAGCGCCTGAACAAGTGCCTCAATTTCGAGCGCTCCGTGGACCGGCGACGGCGTAAACCGCAGCCGCTCTGTGCCGCGCGGCACAGTTGGAAAATTGATGGGTTGCACATAAATGCCGTGGCCGCAGAGTAGCAGATCAGACAACATCTTGGTGCGAACCGGGTTTCCAACGATCAAAGGCACTATATGGCTGCCATGGTCGATAATCGGCAGGCCCATGCCTTTGAGCCTGTATTTGAGAATACTGGCTTGAGTTTGGTGGGCTTTGCGCAGGTCATTGTTGGTCTTGAGATAGGCTACACTGGCCGCAGCCCCGGCCGCCACAGCAGGCGGCAATGAGGTGGTAAAAATGAAGCCCGGCGCATAGGAGCGGATGGCATCAACCATCTTGGCACTGGCCGCGATATAGCCGCCATGCACACCATATGCTTTGCCCAATGTGCCGTTGATAATATCAACCCGCCCCATCAGCCCGTCACGCTCAGCCACACCGCCACCGCGCGGGCCATACATGCCAACCGCATGCACTTCGTCGAGGTAAGTCATAGCGCCAAATTCATCAGCCAGATCGCAGATCTCTTTGATCGGGCCAAAGTCGCCATCCATCGAATAGATGCTTTCAAAGGCAATCAGCTTTGGTGTCGCCGGGTCATCAGCCGCCAAAAGCGCGCGCAAATGTGCCACATCATTATGGCGAAATATCCGCTTCTCGCCGCCGTTGCGACGAATGCCTTCAATCATCGAGGCATGGTTCAGCGCGTCAGAATATATAATCAGACCGGGGAACAGCTTTGGCAGCGTGCTCAGCGTCGCGTCATTGGCGATATAGGCCGAGGTAAACAACAAAGCCGCTTCTTTGCGGTGCAGGTCTGCCAACTCGGCCTCTAGCCGGTTATGGTAGATTGTCGTGCCGGAGATATTGCGCGTGCCGCCAGAGCCGGCGCCGACATTATCAATCGCTTCATGCATTGCCTCAAGCACGACCGGGTTTTGGCCCATGCCCAAATAATCATTGCCACACCATACTGTCACCGCGCGCTCTGTGCCGTCAGGACGGTTCCATGTTGCATGCGGAAAATGGCCCTTGCGGCGGGCAATGTCGATAAAAGTCCGATAACGGCCTTCTTCATGCAAACGGTTTAAAGCCGTATCAAGCATCAATTCGGTATTAAAAGCCATTCTGCCTCCAAGGCGCAGTATCTCTGTTCTTCGCGATTTTCTTTGTTATTCGCGATATAGTGTCCGCCGCCCCATAATAACAAGTTTACATTATGACGCGGCACCCCCGTTTTCGGCTAAAACATCAAACTTTCTGTGATCTCGATCAAGGATTCTAATTTTCGACAATATTTTTTCGGTTTTGGCCGGGCCAGCTCTGTTCTAGGCGGGCCAGTTTGGTTTTGGCCGGGCTAGACAGTGCCGCCCAGCCGGTTAGGCTCTGCGCAAAACCACGCCTGCCGCATAACATTGGAGATGATATGACCCCTTCTGCCCGCCTTGATTCTGTGCTCGCCCAAATTGACGCTGATATTGATCAGGCCACGGCCCGGCTTTGCGACTTGCTGCGCATACCTTCCATCTCGACCGACCCGGCCTATGCCGATGATTGCCTGCGCGCCGCCGACTGGCTGGTCGATGATCTAAAGGCACTGGGCTTTGATGCCGCGCGCCACGCCACGCCCGGCCACCCGATGGTGGTGGGCCAAATGGATGCGAATGACCCCAGTTATAAAGGCCCGCATCTGCTGTTTTACGGCCATTATGATGTGCAGCC
>JAESRD010000258.1 GCA_016764835.1 Paracoccaceae bacterium
CCCCACCTTGGCGCCGCAGCCGCCGCACATCGCCGTGCTCTCTTGCGCTTCGCTCAGCCCAGCGGCCCGCTCGCGCGGCAGGGCTGGCTGCGGCATTTGCGGCAGGTCGGCCAGCATGTTCATAAACTTGCGGTCAATCCGGTCTTTCCAGCGCCACAGCGCCGGGCCAGAGGCGGCAAAACCCCATTTACCCGCCAGCGCCAGTTTACCACCCAGCGAGATGAGTTTGAGATAGTCGTGCTGCGGATGGTAGCTGCGCAAGGGCGTATCCATCAGCGTCGCCCGCAAGTTTTCCAACAAGACCGGTGCTTGGCGCACGGCAAAAACGCCCGCCTTTGGCCGCGGGTTTTCAACCATATGGGCGCAGTCACCGGCGGCAAAAATCAGCGGGTCAGAGCTTTGCAGCTGCGCATTGATGCACAAGAAACCTTCATGCATTTGCAAACCACAATCCGACAGCCAAGCATGCGGCAGCGCCCCCGCCGCCCCAATGGTAAAGGCCGAGGCCAGCATGCGACCACTTGCAAGTTCGACCCCGCCTGCATGAACCGCAATCACCTGCGCCTGCTCAACCAGCTCAACATTTTGCGCCTTAAGCCCGGCCAACATCCGGGCGCGGGTGCGGGCCGGCAAAACGCTAAGCGCCGTGCCACGGTCAACCAACAGCACCCGCGCACCGGGCCCGCCTTGGCCGCGCAAAGCATAGGCCGCCGCCATCGCCAGCTCAGCCCCAGCAACACCGCCGCCAATAATAACGACATCGTCTGGCAGCGGCGCGTCGGTTTCGCGCGCCGCAAGCACACGGGCCACAAACGCCGACCAGCGCTCTGCAAACGGCCCCAGTGGTTTGGCGGGTACACCATGTTTGGCAAAGCCCGGCAAGGTCGGCATAGCCGAGGTTATGCCAATATCAACACTGGCCGCATCATAGCCAATATCCGGGTAGCCCGGCACTGAAACCAGCTGCCGCACAGGGTCAATATGCGACACCGCGCCGACCACCAGCCGCGCCCCGGCCGCACGGGCCAGACGGTTAAGATCAATGCTCAGCTCAGCCTGACTATAATGTCCGGCAACAAAACCCGGCAGCATGCCCGAATAGGCAACTATCGGTGTCGGGTCGATCACCGTTAGCCGTGCGCCGGGCAGCGGGTTCATCGCCCAATGCCGCATTACCAGCGCATGACTATGGCCGCCACCGACAAGAACCAGATCTTTGCTGAGGGGTAATTGCGCTAACATTTTACAAAACTCTTTCAACGGAAGCCGAATTTTTCATTTATTTTTAAATAGGTAACTAGAAAATATTGCTTACATTCTAGCAAATCAAGAAACCATTTATCACACCACTTCAAAATTTCGCTAACATGTATATTCACGGGCACAACCACTGCCCCTGCCAAGCGCCCGCGCGCCCATAGCGCGCCCGGCAATGCTCATCACCCAGATACAGCAAGTCCATTGCTTCGACCCGCAAGGAGAGCACCGCAAAACTGCCCGCATTGGGCGACTTTTCATAGGCCAATGCACTGCCTATCGGCGCGCCCGGTGCAGGCGTTGTGCCGTAGTTCATCTGCGCCGCTTTTGGCAGCCGTTTCCACCGGTTGGCCAGCACCGGGCCAGTAAAGATTGCCGCCGTACAGTGAAGCCGTATCTGTAGCCGCATACGCGGTTCCCATATCAGCACTGCCGCGCGGGGGTCAGCCTGTAGCTCTTTGGTTTTGGCCGCATAGAAATCGGTCAAAACTTCGAGCGTGCCTTCGCCCCTATCGGCACGGCGCAGGGTCACAATGCGCGACGCGGGCCAGCCGTCCAAACCGGTCGTCGCCAGCGATGGGCTGCGCGACGCCGCCCGGCTATTGGCCACACCGCGCGCCAAAAGCCGCCATGCTTCGCCCAACATTCCGTCCAATGATTGGTGCCACTCACTCATAGCCTGTCATCTCCAAATAGCCGCGGCCATCATGGCTGCCGGTCACCACCACCGGCCCTTCCCAATAGGGCGGCGTCGCGTCCATCCACGCATTGGGATTGACCGCCTGCACCTGCACGTCAACCCCGTGCGCGGGAAGTTGAACATGCCAGAGCGTCGGCGCGGGGTTGCCCGGCGCCAGCGGGCCAATCGGCTCAGCGCTCAGCGCGCCATCACCAAAGGGCAGCGCCTGCCCGTCCGGCGTGATCCATGTACCTGATGAGAAACGCGCACCGCCGCGCAATACGAAGCCCATCATTTGCGCCCCACTGTCAAAGGTCAGTGAGAACCAGTCCCAGCCGCTCTGATCCGCGCCAAGCGGCTGGCTCGACCATTCACGGTCTAGCCAGCCAGAGCCGGTGACGGCAATCCGCTCTTGGCCGATCTGCACGGTGCCGGTGAGCGCATAGCGGGGTTGCGAATAATAGTAGCTGGCCTGTCCGCCCGGTGATTTGACTGAAAAGCCTGCTTGGCCGTGCAATACCAGCGGGGTTTGGGCAGCCAGTGTCACATCATATGAAAAACCAGCCCCCCCGGCGGAGAGCGACAGCTGAGCAATGCCATCTCCCAGCGCCTGCATCTGCCATTCATCAATCCACGCCTCAAACGGCACGGCAACAACGCCTGCCTGCCCAGTTGCCCCGCGCGCCCGCCGCTCGGCGCTAAAGTGTTGCCCGGCCGTGGTCAGCCCGGCATGGCCCATCCAGATATAGGGTGCTGTCCAGCCGTTCTGCTCAACGTCAGGCGGGGCAAGGGCGAGCCGAAACAGCGTCCATTGCAGGCCAAGCTCTTGGCCCTCGGGGCCTGTCATATTGGCGGTAAGATACCACCATTCGACCCGGTAACCGTCATGCGCGCCATGGTCAGCCGGAAAGTGCAAACTGGCCCCCCGCACGACAGGCAAAAAACCCTCAACCTCTGCGCCAAGCCCAGCAAAACCCTGCGCAGTTGCTGCACCCGGTAGGAGCAAACACAGCAAAAGAACTTTAACGTTCATTGGCAAATACCTGTAACAAGCGCGCCGGTTTGGTGCGGGCCAGCCGCCGAGCGGGCCAGAGCGCTGCCAAAACCGCCGCCAGCAGCGCCAGCCCAAACAACCGCGCATAAGCGCCCCAAAACAGATAGACCGGCAGCTGCCAGCCAAAGGCCGCGACATTGACCACGTTAAGCAACACCCAAGCCAGAGCCAGCCCCAGCGGCAGCGCTAA
>JAESRD010000259.1 GCA_016764835.1 Paracoccaceae bacterium
CCGGAGCCCATAATGGCCGATACGCCCGAAACACCCCCCGTCACACCCCCAGCCACACCAAACGGCGCGCTTAATGGCGCCGCTGTTGCCCCTAAAGTCACGCAAAAGGTTGTCGCTCAGTACATTCGCGACATGTCGTTTGAAAACGTGCTGGCGCAAAAAGGCAGCAAAGGCGATGTGCAGCCCGAAATTTCTGTGCAAGTGAACCTTGATGCCCGCAAGCGCGGCACTGACAACCAGTATGAAGTGATCACCAAGCTGAACATCACGTCCAAGTCCAAGACCGGCGGCGAAGTGCTGTTCGCGCTTGAGCTGGAATATGCTGGTGTGTTTCAGATTGATGGCTTGCCCGAAGAGCAGATGCACCCTTATCTGCTGATCGAATGCCCGCGCATGACTTTCCCGTTTATTCGCCGGATTGTGAGCGATGTCACCCGTGACGGTGGTTTCCCGCCGCTCAACCTCGACTCGATCGACTTTTTGGCGCTGTACCGTGCTGAGATTGCGCGCCGGGTTAAGGAACAGGACGTTGCTGCGGCTTCAACACCGGTTGCCGACGCTTAGTCTTTGCGCCAAAGTGCGGCATCGCCGAGCTTTTTGACAAATGCGTCATGCGCCTCTTGTTCTTGTGCTGTTATGCGCGAGCCGAGGGGCGCAACCCGCGCAGAGGGTCGCCAGTCGGCGATATCTTCGCCCTTTGATTTGCGCTGACCGCCAGCCAATACTAGGTCTGGCTGTCGTCCGCCGATCAGCTCCAAACACACTTCCGCCAATATTTCGCTATCGAGCAACGCGCCGTGCAAGGTGCGCGACGAATTGTCGATGCCGAAACGGCGGCAAAGCGCATCAAGCGAGGCCGGTGAGCCGGGGAACTTTTTGCGAGCCATGGCCAGAGTATCGAGCGATTGGCTCATGGGCAGAGGCGGCATGTCGAGCCAGCCCAGCTCTGCGTTTAGGAACTTCATGTCAAAGCTGGCATTGTGAATGACCAGCGTTGAATCCCCAATAAACTTGAGAAACGCCTCGGCGATATCTGCGAAAAGCGGCTTGGTGGACAGGAACTCTTCGCTCAGGCCATGGATGGCAAAGGCGCCTTCGGGCATGTCGCGTTTTGGGTTGATATATTGGTGATAGGTGCGGCCGGTGGGCAGATGGCCCTCTAGCTCAACCGCGCCGATCTCAACAATCCGGTCGCCCTCGCCCGGCTCAAATCCGGTGGTTTCTGTGTCGAGCACGATTTCACGCATTGGGCGTACCTTTCCGAAGGTCTGCTATTATTTCATCGACGCGGGCTTGGGCTGCCTCGAGGTTTGTGGTCTCGATTATGTAATCAGCGCGGGCGCGTTTCTCGGCGTCTGGCATTTGGCGGGCCAATATCGCGTCAAGCTTGGCGCGGGTCATGCCGGGGCGCTCTAGCACGCGGCGGGCTTGTTCAGCAGGCGGTGCGGTTACGACGGCGACGGCGGTGAGCCAGTCTTGGGCGTTTTTCTCAAACAGCAGCGGAATGTCGAGGACGGCGATGTCGGCCTGCGCGGCGGCTAGGAATTCGGCGCGGTCTTGGACGACCAGCGGATGAACGATGGCTTCGATTTGTTTCATCGCATCAGGGGTTTGCGCGAGGATCGCTGAGAGCGCTGGGCGTGAGACCGCACCGTCGAGGATCGCTGTTGGGAAAGCCAAGCCCATTGGGGTGACGGCCCCACCGCCGGGCGCATAAGCGCGGTGCACCGCGGCGTCAGCGTCCCATACCGGCAGGCCACGTGCGGCAAACATCGCAGCAGTAGTTGATTTTCCCATGCCGATGGAGCCGGTTAGGCCAAGGGTGATCATCCGTTTAAGATCGCGGCGCGAGCGGCATCATTAACTTCGGGGCGTTTGCCGAACCACCGCTCAAAGCCGGGCACAGCTTGGTGCAGGAGCATGCCAAGGCCATCAACGGTGATACAGCCTGCGGCTTCGGCCTCTTGTAGGAGGTGGGTTTGCAGCGGCGCATAGACGAGATCTGTGACCACGGTGCCCGCGCGTAGCCCATCAAGCGGCACGCGCAGCTCTGGACAGCCGGTCATGCCGAGCGAGGTTGTGTTGATCACGGTGGCAGCGTCTTCGAGCAGATTACCGGCCTGCACCCAGTCATAGACCGTAATTTTGGAGCCAAACTCAAACTTGAGCGCTTCGGCTTTGGTGCGGGTGCGGTTGGTCAGGTTGATCTCTGTGGCCCCGGCATCAAGCAAGGCGGTAATAATCGCGCGGGACGCGCCCCCTGCCCCGAGCACCACGGCTGGGCCTGCACCCGCCTGCCAGCCCGGCGCGTTTTGGCGCAAGTTTTCTAGGAAACCGATGCCGTCAGTATTGTCGGCATGAATGCGGCCATCGGGGCCAAAGCTGAGCGTATTGGCGGCGCCAATAAGAATAGCCCGATCAGAGACCTGATCGGCGATTTTGAGCGCTGTTACCTTATGCGGAATGGTCACATTGGCACCGGTGAAGCCCATTTTAGGCATGATGCGCAAAACCTGCTCAAGGTCGCCATCGAGTACATGCATTGGCACATAATCACCGGGCAGCCCGTAAGTGCGCAGCCAGTGTTTATGCAAAAGCGGCGATTTGCTGTGAGCGATCGGGTTGCCGATCACGCCAGCAAGGGGGATCGTTTTATGTGTCATGTGCTTAGTGTTCCGCGTTGGGCCAGATAAGACAAGAGCGGCAGCAAAGGCAGGCCGAGAACCGAGAAATAATCGCCCTGTATTGCCGAAAAGAGACGCACGCCTTCTTCTTCGAGTTTGTATGCGCCGGGCGAGGCCGAGATACCGGGCCAGTTGCGGGTGACATATTGGCTGAGCCAATCATCGGACATAGTGTGCATGGTCAGGCGCACCGGGCCAACATGACGCCAAACCGGCTGGCCATTATCATAGACAACCACGGCGGAGAGCAGCTGATGAGTTTTGCCGTTGAGCTGGTGCAGCTGGGCGAGCGCTTGCTCCGGGCTGGTCGGCTTTGAGAGTATCTCTTTGCCAATGGCGAGGATCTGGTCACAACCAATGACCAGCGCATTGGGGGCTTTGGCGGCGGCGCGCGCGGCTTTCATCTCGGCCAAAGCATCGGCTATATCGCGCGGCGTAGCTTGCTCATGGAGGAGGGACCGGCGTATGTTTTGCTCATCGACCTTTACTGGCAGAGTGCTAAATTGAAGCCCGGCACGGGTGAGCAGCTCAGCGCGAATGGCTGAACCGGAAGCGAGGATGATCTCTTTGGCCATGTGGATAAATCTTGCGTAACTATGGGGATGAAGTGGGGGCGAAATAGGTGAGATTTACGTTTTGGTAAGCTTTGGGGATAAAGCCTAACAAGATGTAAACAAATATCCAAGATTGTTCCACCGTGGATAAGGATAAGTTTTGCATGGGGATAAAGTCAGTGTTACGGACCTATCAACAGTTTAACGTATTGTTTTATCTTAGTTTTACGTAGTTATTCAACCTGAGGATAGCCCTGCGGAGAACTTAAGAGTCCGAACTTATCCACCGCACTAACTACTACTATCTTTCTATATATATATTTATATTAGGAGGAAGAACCCGAGGGAGAGATATCGTGATCAACTGGCTAGTCGATGCATTGTCACAGCTCTACCCATGGATCAAAGCACTGCATATTGCTGCGGTGATTTCGTGGATGGCGGGCATGTTCTATCTGCCAAGATTGTTTGTCTATCACGTGGAACGAGCGGAGGAAGGCTCGCAAAGTGCGCAAACATTTGAGCTGATGGAGGAACGGCTTTTGAGGATCATTATGCGGCCCGCGATGTTGGCAACTTGGTTGTTTGGGCTAATGCTGGCTTTCACGCCGGGGGTGGTTGAATGGGCCGAAGCCTGGCCTTGGGTAAAGACCGGATCGGTGATCGCGATGACGGCAGTGCATGGCTGGTTGTCGTTGCAGCAAAAGCAGATTGCCACTGGCAAGAACCGCTATGCCGGCCGCACATTTCGCATGGTCAATGAGATCCCGACAGTTTTGATGTTGATCATCGTGGTTATGGTGGTGGTACGGCCGTTCTAGGCGGGGCTAGAGGGGCGAGGATTGACATTGGGACCTGCGGGGCCTATTTGACCGCTGTTGCCCCGTCCGGGGTAAATTTACAGACCTAAAAATTTATTGATGCGGCCATAAGCGCCGAGACAGGACCACCCATGTCAACTGATCGCCTTAACCTTGCTGATCTGAAGGCGACAAGCCCCAAAGACCTTTTGGCCATGGCTGAAGAGCTAGAGATTGAAAACGCGTCTACCATGCGCAAAGGCGACATCATGTTTGCCATTCTCAAAGAGCGGGCCGAAGAAGATTGGATCATCGGCGGCGAGGGTGTGCTTGAAGTTCTAAAGGATGGTTTTGGTTTCTTGCGCTCGCCAGAGGCCAACTATCTGGCCGGGCCGGATGATATTTATGTATCAACAGATATGATCCGTAAACACGGGATGCGCACGGGCGACACTGTTGAAGGTGTTATGAAAGAACCTGCTGATAATGAGCGTTATTTCGCGCTGGTCTCGGTTGAGTATATCAACTTCCAAGACCCCGAAAAGACGCTGCATAAGGTTGCGTTTGAGAACCTAACGCCGCTCTACCCTGACCGGCCACTGAAGATGGAAATCGAGGGCGATCCGACGATCAAGGACCGCTCTGCGCGGATTATTGATCTGGTCGCGCCGATTGGCATGGGGCAGCGTTGCTTGATCGTGGCGCCGCCGCGGACTGGTAAAACGGTTCTGCTGCAAAATATTGCTCATTCGATTGAGAAAAATTACCCCGATGTTTATCTGATCGTTTTGCTGATTGATGAGCGGCCAGAGGAAGTGACCGACATGCAGCGCTCTGTGAAGGGTGAAGTTGTGTCGTCAACATTTGATGAGCCAGCGACACGCCACGTTGCGGTATCCGAGATGGTGATCGAAAAGGCCAAAAGGCTGGTTGAGCATAAGCGGGATGTTGTGATCTTGCTCGACTCGATTACCCGTCTTGGCCGTGCGTTTAACACCGTTGTGCCATCGTCAGGCAAGGTTCTGACCGGTGGTGTTGATGCGAATGCTCTGCAGCGGCCAAAGCGGTTCTTTGGTGCGGCGCGTAACATTGAAGAAGGCGGCTCTTTGACGATTATCGCCACGGCGCTGATCGATACAGGTAGCCGGATGGATGAGGTGATCTTTGAAGAATTCAAAGGCACTGGTAACAGCGAGATCGTGCTTGACCGTAAGGTTGCCGATAAGCGGGTCTTCCCGGCGATGGATATTATTAAATCAGGTACGCGTAAGGAAGAGTTGCTGGTGAACAAGGTTGATCTGCAGAAGACCTATGTGCTGCGGCGGATCCTTAACCCAATGGGCACCACAGATGCAATTGAGTTCCTGATCTCGAAGTTGAAGCAGACAAAGACGAATGCTGACTTCTTTGACTCGATGAATACCTAGATAAACATTTGATATTATAGGCTTAGATTGATGGATACGATCTTTGCTCTCGCCAGTGCTGCCGGTAAAGCCGGTGTAGCTGTCATCCGAATTTCAGGGGCAGATGCGCTGGTTGCCGGGCAAAAGCTGGCGGGGCCTTTGCCAGAGCATGGGCGGCGGCTGTGTCGGTTGCGCCGGGGTGACGGTAGTTTGCTCGATGAGGCGCTGGTGCTGACATTTGCACAGGGGCGCAGCTTTACCGGCGAAATTGTTGTTGAGCTGCAGGTGCATGGCAGTGTTGCGGTGATTGGTGCTTTGCTGCGCGAATTGGGCGACATGGCCGGGTTACGAGCTGCTGAGGCAGGCGAATTTACCCGACGGGCGCTGGAAAATAATGTGCTTGATTTGGCCCAAGTTGAGGGTCTGGCAGACCTGATTGATGCGGAGACTGAGGCGCAACACCGACAATCGGTTCGGGTACTGGCAGGTGCGCTGGGACAACGCGCGGCAGAATGGCGCGCAGATTTGATACAAGTGATGGCGCTGATTGAAGCGGTTATAGACTTTGCAGATGAGGAAGTGCCTGAGGAACTGTCGCCAGCGGTTGGCAAGTTGATCGAAAAAGTAGCGGCGGCGCTAGAGCAGGAATCGCTTGGTGTTAAAGCTGCTGAGAGAATACGCAGTGGTTTTGAGATAGCCATTGTTGGGGCGCCAAACTCCGGTAAATCAACTCTACTCAATAGGTTAGCAGGGCGATCGGCGGCCATAACTTCGCATATTGCTGGCACGACTCGTGATGTTATTGAAGTGCGCATGGATATGGGCGGGTTGGCGGTGACCGTATTGGATACGGCTGGGATTAGGGAAGCGCGCGACGAGATCGAGATTATTGGCATAGAACTGACGATGGCGCGGGCCGAGGCCGCGGATATTCGTGTTCATCTGGTTGGTGATAATGGCAAAACCGAGCTTGCGGTGAAGGCAGGAGATATTGTTCTGCGCGCGAAGGCCGATACAGGGCCGGTTGGCGGGGTGTCTGGGCGAACTGGCTTTGGTGTCGACGAGCTGGTGGATGCGCTTACTGGTGAGCTTAAATCACGCACGGCAAATGTGGGAATTGCGATGCGAGAAAGACATCGGGTCGCTATGGTGAAGGCTAAGAGTGAGCTCGATAAAGCGCTGCTATTGCTACCTGAATCTACTGTTGCGCCGGAACTTCCGGCCGAACATTTGCGGCTAGCAATCAGGGCGATTGATTCACTTGTCGGAAAAGTTGATGTTGAGGATGTGCTCGGCGAGATATTCTCTCGATTCTGCATTGGTAAATAGGAGTGTTTCACGTGAAACATCTGAATTTTGATGTCATAGTTGTTGGCGGCGGGCATGCGGGCTGCGAAGCGGCGCATGCCGCGGCACGAATGGGCGCCAAAACCGCATTAGTAACATTGAATGTTAAAGGCATTGGTGCAATGTCTTGCAACCCGGCGATAGGCGGGCTCGGCAAGGGGCATCTGGTGCGCGAGATTGATGCTCTGGACGGAATTATGGGCCGAGCAGCTGACTATGCAGGAATTCAGTTTCGGCTTCTGAACAGACGGAAAGGCCCGGCTGTTCAG
Organism: Paracoccaceae bacterium; assembly: GCA_016764835.1. The sequence goes on from JAESRD010000259.1 coordinate 7,061, forward strand.
GGGCCTAGGGCGCAAGCGGACCGCGCACGCTACGCATTTGCCGTTCAAAAGGAGATGGAGGAGAGCGCTAATCTCGCTGTTATTGAAAACGAGGCCGTTGATCTAATTGTCGAGGCGGGTAGGGTTGCCGGTATTGTTTTGGCAGATGGTAGCAAAGTGGCCGCAACGGCGGTGATTCTGACGACAGGAACATTCCTGCGGGGGAAGATTTTCATCGGTGACAGCGCTATGCCGGGCGGGCGGATGGGCGAGGCTCCATCTGTTCTAATGGCCGAGCGACTGGATTCTTTTGGTCTGCCCCTTGGTCGGTTAAAAACCGGGACGCCGCCACGGCTCGATGGTCGGACAATTGATTGGAAGGTGCTTGAACTTCAGAAGGGTGATGATGATCCGTCACTATTCTCCTTTATGAACAAAGGTTTGATCGCAGATCAGGTCTCGTGCGGAATTACTCACACCAATACGAAAACACATGACATTATCCGGAAGAACCTGAACCGATCAGCTATGTATGGGGGAGCGATTTCCGGTACCGGGCCGCGTTATTGTCCTTCGATCGAAGATAAAGTCGTGCGGTTTTCGAGCAAAGAGTCGCACCAGATATTTTTGGAGCCGGAAGGTTTGGCGGACCACACGGTGTACCCGAATGGGATTTCGACATCTTTGCCAAGGGATGTTCAAATAGACTATGTCCGCTCGATCGTTGGACTGGAAAACGTCAAGATCGTCCAACCTGGCTATGCAATCGAATATGACTATGTAGATCCCAGATCTCTGGATGCAACTTTGCAGTTGCGATCTGTCTCAGGGCTCTATTTGGCGGGGCAAATAAATGGGACAACAGGCTATGAAGAGGCGGCGGCCCAAGGGCTGGTTGCTGGATTGAATGCCGCAGCAAGTACTTCGGGCCAAGACGATATTTTGTTCGAAAGAACAACGTCTTATATCGGAGTTATGATTGATGACCTTATTACTAAAGGTGTCTCAGAACCCTATAGGATGTTCACTTCGCGCGCTGAATTTAGGCTGTCATTGCGGGCCGACAATGCGGATCAGAGGCTGACTGAGATTGGGCGAAAAGTTGGTTGCGTCGGCGATGTGCGTTGGGACAAGTTTTCGACAAAGTTGGAAAAATTGGTAGATGGCAGACGGCGCCTTTCCAGCATCACGATCACCGCCCGGCAGATAGGGGCAATGGGGATCAATTTGAACCCCGACAAGCCGAGCCGAAACGGGTTTGAAATGCTGACATTGAACGATGCCGAGTTTCAACATCTTCTAAAAGTTGAGCCCGAGCTTGCTGATATAGATTTGGAAATTCAAACTCAGCTGAAGCGGGATGCGCTTTATGTGCAATATATCAAACGCCAAGATGCCGATATTGTTGCTCTTCGGCGCGATGAGAAGCTACTTATACCGTCAAATTTTGACTACCAAAATTTGGCCGGACTTTCGAATGAGTTAAGCTCTAAACTCACCGCTGTTACGCCTCGAAATATAGCCCAAGCAGCAAGGATTGAGGGGATGACACCAGCGGCACTCCTTTTGATTGCATCGCGAATACGAAGTGCGGCGGTTAGGGTGGCAAAATAGTGGACGAGGTGCAGCTATATGACGGCCATAATGTTTCACGTGAAACATATGAGAAATTGCGCGCCTATGAGGCGCTTGTGCAAAAGTGGACGCGCAAAATTAACCTCATCTCATCATCAAACATTGATGATGTTTGGAATCGACATATCATTGATTCCACTCAGCTATATCCGCTAATGCCTGATAATACCAAGCTTTGGGCCGATTTTGGCTCGGGCGGCGGTTTTCCAGGTATTGTTATGGCGATCTTAGCAGCCGAACGGAGTGCTGAGACATCGTTTCTGCTCGTCGAATCTGATCAACGAAAAGCGACCTTTCTTCGGACCGTCAATCGCGAACTGGACCTCGGCCTAAAGGTCAATGCACAGCGTACTGAAAGCTTGGATTCATTACAGGCCGATGTAATTTCAGCCAGGGCCTTCATGCCGCTCGATGGTATTTTATCGCATGTCTACAGCCATATAGCGCAAAACGGGCAGGCAATTTTGCCCAAAGGCAGGCGGGCAAAGGCCGAAATTCAACAGGCCAAAAAGACCTGGCGCTTTGATCTAAAAGCCATTCCAAGTATCACAGACCCCGAGGCTTCTATTCTAGTGATCGAAAGGATTGAGCGTGTCTGACACTCACCAGCACCGGACTCCAAAAATTATCGCGATTGCCAATCAAAAAGGCGGCGTCGGCAAAACAACATCTACGATCAACCTTAGTGCCGCTTTGGCGATGCAGGGAAAGCAAGTATTGTTGGTTGATCTCGACCCGCAAGGCAATGCGTCCACTGGTCTTGGTGTGGACCCCGATCAGCGCGACATCAGCACTTATGATTTACTGCTCGGTGAGGTGACGTTGGCTGAAGCGAGTCGTCCAACCAATATTACCAATATGCAGATCGTTCCGGCGACGGCAGATCTCAGCTCGGCGGACATTGATCTTATTTCCAAGGAAAAACGCAGCTTTTTGCTGCACTCAGCCATGCGCAATGAGGCGGTTAATGCGCTTGGATTTGACTACATATTGATAGATTGCCCGCCATCTCTCAATATCTTGACAATTAACGCCATGGTCGCGGCGCATTCTGTTATCGTGCCACTACAAAGTGAGTTCTTTGCGCTTGAGGGTCTTTCACAACTTATGTTGACCATTCGAGAGGTGAGGCACACGGCAAATCCGAACTTGCGGATCGAGGGTGTCGTGCTGACAATGTATGACGGCAGAAATAATCTGTCGCAGCAGGTCGAGGCTGATGCCCGCGAAAATCTCGGCGACATGGTTTTCAAAACTGTGATCCCGCGCAATGTGCGCCTCAGTGAAGCGCCATCATTCGCGCAGCCGGTTTTGACCTATGATCCAAATTCCAAGGGCAGTCTGGCCTATCAGGATTTGGCCGCTGAACTTCTAACCCGCGAACGCCAATAGGAGCCGATTATGAGTGAAAAGCAAAACCGCAGAGGTCTGGGCCGTGGGCTTTCGGCGCTGATGTCTGATATTGGCGAGCCTGTAAATGTTGCACCAAACCGGCGGCCTGACCTTTTTGTACCTGTCGAATCCGTCCAGCCAAATCCTGAGCAGCCGCGCCGCAGTTTTGACGAAAAGGAACTCGCAGAACTTACTGATTCTATTAAAGAAAAAGGCGTTATACAGCCACTTATCGTCCGTCTTATTGCCGGCAAAACTGACAAATACGAGATTGTTGCGGGCGAGAGACGTTGGCGCGCGTCGCAGCAGGCGCAGCTGCACGAGATTCCGGTTATTATCCGGGAATATACCGATACAGAGATGCTCGAAGTCGCGATTATTGAGAACATTCAGCGCGCTGATCTTAACCCGATTGATGAAGCCGCAGGCTACCGACAGTTGATGGACCGGTTTGGTCATACACAAGAGCAGCTTGCCAGCGCTTTGGGCAAAAGTCGCAGCCATATCGCCAACCTTTTGCGGTTGCTTGGCCTGCCTGAAGAGGTGCTTGAGCTGGTGGTTTCGGGCGCGCTGACTGCCGGGCATGCGCGGGCTTTGGTCGGTCAGCCGAGTGCGGCAGCACTTGCGCGCCGGATTGTCAGTGGCAATCTTTCAGTGCGCGAAACTGAGCGTTTGGTCAAGTCGGCCAAAGCGGGGCCAAAACAGACGCTAAGCAAGCCATCGGCGCGGCCGGGCAAAGATGCTGATACGATCCAACTTGAGCGCGAACTCGCAGCCGCTTTGGGTGTTGGTGTCAGTATTGACCATATTGCTGGGCAAGAGGGCGGAAAACTAACGTTGAAATACAAGACGTTGGATCAGCTCGACAGTATATTGCGCCAGCTTAACAGTGCCTAGCCATTTAGTCCCGTCATCAGGTAGCTCAGGTTTAGGATGAATCGATCTGGCTCAGAAGTCCAGATTTTGCCGATGTATTCGTAAGGCGTGAGGCTGCTGAGTGTCTTTAGGCGCCGCGCATAATTGTAGGCGTCGAGGAA
>JAESRD010000260.1 GCA_016764835.1 Paracoccaceae bacterium
AGAGCACCAGCCCCGATGCGAACGAGCCGAGCATGAACATAAAGACCCATGGCATCCACGCAAAGATCATCTTTTGTGTGGGGTCGGAGGGGGCCGGGTTCAGCTTTTGCTGCACCCACATGGATATGCCGAGGAAGATCGGCAAAATGCCGAGCGATACGATGGCAAACATTGAGCCGGGATCGGGGGCGGCGAAGGGCAACAGGCCGAACAGGTTCAAGATCGAGGATGGGTCAGGGGCTGCAAGGTCATGGATCCAGCCGATCCACGGCGCTTGATACAGCTCGATTGTGACCAAGATCACTTTATAGAGCGAGAAGAAGATTGGGATCTGAATAAGGATCGGCACACAGCCAGAGGCTGGATTGACCTTATTTTCCTTATAAAGCTTCATCATGCCTTGCTGCATGGCGGCTTTATCATCACCTGTTTTGGCTTTTAGCGCTTCCATTTCAGGCTGAAGCTCTTTCATCCGGGCCATAGAGACCGAAGACTTATAGGCCAGCGGGAACAGCAGCGCTTTGAGCACGACTGTCAGCGCAATAATCGACCAGCCCATATTGCCGATCATGCCGTTAAGCGTGTGCAGCAGCCAGAAGATCGGCTTGGTCAGGAAGAAGAACCAGCCCCAATCAATAGAATCGAGGAAGCCTTCAATGCCGCCCTCATTTTCATAATTGCGAATCGTGTCCCATTCTTTGGCACCGGCAAACAGCTGAGAATTGGCGATCTGGGTGGTGCCGGGCTCTACCGTTACGGTCGCGTAGACGGTCTCGACCTGATAGATATTGGTGGCTTCGCTATAGCGCGCTGTCGAGGTGAACCGGTTGCCGGTTTCTGGGATCAGCGTTGTCATCCAATAAGTATCGGTAAAGCCGATCCAACCGCTCGATTCGGCGCTAAAGCTTTCGGCCAGCCCGCCGGTTGGCGACGGCTCAAGGTCTGTGACCTTTTTGTAGGTGATCTGCTCAAGGATGTTGTCGGTCATGCCAACAACGCCCTCATGGCGAACCCAAAGTGCGCGGGTATCAGGCCGACCGTGCCGGGCAACAAAGCCGTATGGGGCCAGCTGCACCGCAGCGTTGGTGCGGTTTTCAACGCTTTGCTCAATCCCAAACAGGAACTTATCATCAACCGTAATATGGCGGCGAAAGATCAGGCCTGCGCCATTGTCCCACACCAGTGTGACGGGGCTATCAGGTGTCAGCTCAATGCCGCTCTCGACATTCCAAACCGTGTTTGGACCGGGGACTTGGTCGGCGGCAACGCCAGCGGCAGGAGCCCAGCCATAAAGCGCATAATAGGCCAGCTCTTCGCCAACGGGCGACAAGAGCCGCACAAGGTCGGAGCCTTCCTCAAGCGTTTCGGTGTAATCAACCAGCGACAGATCATCGATCCGGCCACCAAGCAGCGACAGCGACCCTGTCAGGCTTGGGCTGTTGATGTCTATGCGCGGCGCTTGGGCGGCGGGCTCAACGGTTGCCGTCTCGGTGGCGGCGGCTGCGTTTGCGACTTGCGGTGTTGTCGTGCCATCTGCCGCGGGGGCCGCTACCGGAGCGCCGATTTCGTCGGCAGTCGCGGCGGTTAGGCCCGGATCTTCTGGGGGAAAGAGTACAAACCACACCAGAATAACCAAAAAGCTAAGCGCTGTTGCAAGGATGAGATTCTTGTTCTGATCGTCCATCAAAACTGCCTGTTACCAAGGGATAAGATCAGGCAGGTTCAACAGGTGGGCGGGGCAAAGGTCAAGCGGTTTCGGGCTTATGACCCGCGCTGACGGCTCTGGGCTGGGCCAAGAGCGGTTTTTGGGCCATATTCAAGCGCCGTTAACCCTGACTGGCCCGCTGGCTTAGGTTTATTGGCGTAGAATCGCGGCTCTCATATTTGCGAATCCACGGGATGGTTTCGGACATTGGCATGGGCCGGGCAAAGCCAAAGCCCTGAATATGGTCGCAGCCGATCTGGCCCAGCATTTCCTGTTCTTCGGGGGTCTCGACACCTTCGGCCAGTGTTGTCAGGCCAAGCCGCTCGGCCATGGTCAGGATCGCGCCGACCATTTTTTGTTGCTCTGGGTCGAGATCAATATGGGTGACGAAGCTACGGTCGATCTTGATCCGTTCAATAGAGAAACGCCGGATGGAGGTGATCGAGGCATGACCTGTGCCAAAATCATCAAGATCAAGGCAACAGCCCAGACGGGCGAGACCCGACAGATTGCGGATCACCATATCGTCGGATTTTCCGGCAACCACGGTTTCTAGCACTTCAACCACCAGCCGCTCTGGGGCGATGTCGAAACGGTCAAGCTCCCAGCCGATACGGTCTACCAAACGCGGGTCTGACAGCTCGCGGCTGGAGAAATTGACGCCAATGCGCGGAATGTGATGCCCGGCCTCATCCCAAGCGACCAGCGCCTCGAGGGCTTGGGTGACCATGATTTCGCTGAGCCGGTTCATCTGGCCTGACTGCTCAAGGGCGGGCAAAAACTCAACAGGGGGGATCATGCCGCGCTCTGGGTGATGCCACCGGGCGAGGGTCTCGAAACCACTGATTTCACCGGTGCGGGTGGAGATTTGCGGCTGGTAAAACGCATAAATCTCGCCGCGTTCAAGCGCGCCGGTGACCTCAAATGCCAGCCCGTTGCGGGCGGCGATACGGGTCTGCATGGCCAGTGAATAGGAACGGATCGCGCCGGGGCCGCTGCGCTGCGCCTCGATAAGCGCAGAATTGGCCGCTTGAAGCAGGGTGTCGCCGGTTGGATTCTCTATGCGGTGCACAAGGGCAAAGCCGATAGAGGCGGTCAGGTACACATTGGCCATGCCTATTTGCACTGGCTCCGACAAAGCGCGCTGAATGCGCCCCGCCATTTGAATGGCGGCTTCAAGGTCGAGCGTGCGGGCAGGGGCAAGGACAATGGCGAAGGTCGGGCCATCAAGCCGGGCCAGCACATCATTGCCGCGCACGGCCTCTTTGAGCCTGTTGGTACAATTGAGCAATATTTCTTCGATACCGGCGCGGTCATGGCATTCTTCGAGCAGCTTAAACCGGTCGACCTCGATTAGCATCGCGCCAGCCTCATGGCCCAGCCGGTTTGAAATACGCAAGCAGCGCTCTAGCTCGACCAGCACATGGGTGCGGTTGGGCAGGCCGGTTAGCGGGTCTGCGCCGACAAGCTTTGAATCTTGCCCGGTTATGGCAACCAGAACAAAGACAAACGGGAACAAAAACGCCAGTATGACCAGTATTTGATGGGCCTCAAAAAACGCCGCCGCCGCAAGTAAGAATGGCAGTGCGCCTAATACTGCCAGCCGCCAGAGACTGCGTTGATAGCCGAAAATCTTGCCGGAAACTGAACGCATAGCGACAGAGATCTTATCATTCATGGACATTCCCAACTACCGCCTTGGTGGCGCAACTTGAGAGCGAGACTTAAGCAGACAGGATAAGCGCCACGTTAACGGCGGCGCAAATTTTTGATCTAATTTTCGACGATCCGAGAATTGTCAATTTGTTCATTCTTGCCGGTGGTCTGCATGAGGCCGGAAAAATCAAACAAATCGGGGTCGAGTAGATGCGAAGGCCGGGCATTCATCAGGGCGCGGAACATGATTTGGCGCCGGCCGGGACTGTTGGCCTCCCAGCCATCAATAATAGCCTTGACCTGTTGGCGTTGCAGCCCGTCTTGGCTGCCGCAAAGATCACACGGAATGATCGGATAATTCATGGCTTTGGCAAATTTTGCGCAGTCAGCCTCGGCGATATGGGCCAAGGGGCGGCACAAAAAGAGATCGCCCTCTTCGTTGAGCAGCTTGGGCGGCATGGTCGCCAGACGGCCGCCATGGAAGAGATTCATAAAAAATGTCTCTAAGATGTCATCGCGGTGATGTCCGAGCACCACGGTTGAGCAGCCCTCTTCACGGGCAAGGCGGTAAAGGTTACCGCGCCGTAGCCGCGAGCACATTGTGCAGAGCGTGCGGCCCTTGGGGGTCTTGTCCATGACGATTGAATACGTGTCTTGATACTCAATCCGGTGCGGCACAGTCATTTTGCTGAGAAATTCTGGCAAAACGGTGGCTGGAAAACCGGGCTGGCCTTGGTCGAGATTGCAGGCCAAAATCTCTACCGGCAGCAGGCCGCGCCATTGCAGCTCTGTCAGTGCTGCCAGCAGGGTGTAGCTGTCTTTGCCACCTGAGAGACAAACCAGCCAACGGTCGCCCTTTTTGGCCATGCCGTATAGGTCAACCGCCTCGCGCACACCGGCGATGATGCGTTTGCGCAGTTTCTTGAATTGGGTGGTTTTGGGGGCGCCGTAGAACAGCGGGTGGATGTCATCTGGCATGGGGCTGGTCCTTGGCTGGTAGCTGTGCCTAAAGCCGTTTTGGTGCGATTGCCAGCCTACCTAAAGATGTGCCGACCTAATGCCAATCTGCCTAAGGGCCAAACTACCCAATGGAGTGCCCTAGTCGGGCACGTCGTCGATTCCGTGACCGCCCCATGGATGGCAGCGCCCAATGCGCCGGGCGGCAAGCCAGCTGCCCTTGAACGCACCATGTTTGGCCAAGGCTTCAAGCGCATAGGCCGAGCAGGTTGGCTGATAACGGCAGCCATGGCCGACCCATGGCGAAAGCAACAGCCGATAGGCGCGCACGGGCAGGGCAACGATGGAGGCAAGCGGGCTCATAGGTTTCTATTTAGTCTTGGCGTGGAGTTTTGCCAGCCCCTTGGCCAGATCAAGCTGCATTTGTTTGAAATCAGCGGTGGCTGTGGCGCCGGCGCGGCCGATAAGCACATAATCCCAGCCGCTGCGGCCGGTCTGTGGCAATGTCAGCCGGGCGACTTCGCGCAGGCGGCGTTTGGCCCGGTTGCGGGCCACAGCATTGCCAACTTTGCGCGAACAGGTAAAGCCAACACCAATACCCGTGCGCGGCTCGTCGGGGCTGCGTTTGCGCCCTTGGAGGCTAAACGCAGGAAAGCGCACCCAATGGGCGCGCGATGCACGTAGAAAATCACTACGATTTTTGAGAATCTCAAGTGTTGGGGTGGCTTGCTCGGAAACTATGTTCACCGGCGCGCCCATCCTAACAGCCTGCCACTTAGGCAGAGCAACCCAACATTCTGCCGCTTAAGCAGAGAGAGATTTGCGGCCCTGAGCGCGGCGCGAGTTTAGGATCTTGCGACCCGCTTTAGTTGCCATCCGCGAGCGGAAACCGTGGCGCGCTTTGCGAACCCGGTTGGAAGGCTGAAATGTGCGTTTCATCGCGTCTCTCCGTCATGTAAGGCCCGCGCCGTATCCAAAAGGATCATCTAGCAGGTAATCCGATAGATGAGGTCCGAAAGATTCGGGGACCCTCGTTATTCGAAGTTGTCGTGTAGAGGGCGGGCTTGGGGCTGTCAACGCCGGGCCGGTGAATGAATGCAACAAAACCGGCGATTGCGCCGCGGCATTGTAACAGTTGACCCGTCCAAGTGGCCAAAGCCCTTAAAAACCGGGTCTTGGTGCTAACGGAGCTATCAATGCCGCGTGAACAGGCTGATATCATCGCGCGGCAGGGCCAAAGTAAGGGTAGAACAACGACAAATGAAAGTAACCTGGATATGTCTGACTTGGCCAATTCTGCCCCCAACCCATTGTTAAAACGTCTGCCTCTTATCGCTGTGGCCGCTGTGGCGCTGTTTGGCGTGTTCTTTTTGCGCGATGTGCTGACGTTTGAAACCCTGCGCACCAACCGCGAGGCGCTGCAGGCTTTTCGCGATTCGCATTATGTGCTGACTGTAGCCGCGTTTATCGGGGTCTATATTGCTGTGGCCGGACTGTCGCTGCCGGGGTCAACCATGGTCACACTTACGGGCGGTTTTTTGTTCTCAACCTTTCCGGGGGTTTTGTTCAATGTCATCGGGGCGACGGCTGGCGCGATTGTGATCTTTAGCGCCGCCCGCTGGGGCTTGGGAGAGCGGCTGGCGGCCAAGATGGAAGGCTCTGAAGGCGCTATAAAAACCATCAAGGACGGGATCGACGAGAACCAATGGTCGATGCTGTTTTTGATGCGGCTGGTGCCTGCCGTGCCGTTCTTTGTCGGCAATCTTGTACCTGCCATGGTCGGGGTGCCGCTGAACCGGTTCGCGATTTCGACGTTCTTTGGCATTATGCCGGGCGCTTTGGTTTACACGTCGGTCGGCGCGGGTCTGGGCGAAGTGTTCGCCCGTGGCGAGACGCCTGACCTGTCGATCATCTTTGCGCCAGAGATATTGTTACCAATTTTGGGGCTGGTGGCGCTGGCGGCGCTGCCTCTTGTTATCAAAGCCCTGCGCAGCAAGAAGGTATCCTAAGCCATGAACGAGATCAAAACAGATATTTGTGTGATTGGTGGCGGCTCTGGCGGCCTGTCTTTGGCTTCTGGCGCTGTGCAGATGGGGGCAAAGGTTGTGCTCATTGAGGGCGGCAAGATGGGCGGCGACTGTCTTAACACGGGCTGCGTGCCGTCAAAGGCGATGATCGCTGCGGCCAAACAGGCCTATATGATGGGGCAGGGCGGGCCGCTTGGCATTGCTGCCGTCGCGCCGAAGATCGACTTTGCCGCCGTGAAAGACCATGTGCGCAAGACCATTGCCACGATTGAACCTAATGACAGTGTGGAGCGCTTTGAGGCGCTGGGCTGCATAGTGCTGCAAGATTATGCGCGGTTTATCTCGCCAACGCAGGTGCAGGCGGGCGCTACCGTTGTGACCGCGCGCCGCTTTGTCATTGCCACCGGTTCCAGCCCGTTTGTGCCGCCGATACCGGGGCTGGACGAGGTAGAGGTGCTGACCAATGAGAATATCTTTGATCTGCGCGCCGCACCTGAACATTTGATCATCATTGGCGGCGGGCCTATTGGGCTGGAGATGGCGCAGGCGCATCACCGGCTGGGGGTGCGGGTCACTGTTGTTGAAGCGGCGACCGCCTTTGGCCGCGATGACCCCGAACTGGCGCAGATCGTGCTTGATAAAATGCGCGGCGAGGGCATTGAGATACTGGAAGAAACCGCAGCTGAGCGGGTTAGCAAGACCGATACTGGGCTTATCGTGCATACGGCTAAGGGCGACATTGCAGGCTCGCATCTGCTGATGGCCGTGGGCCGCAAGGTGCAGCTTGATGGCCTCGATCTTGAGAAGGGCGGCGTGGAGTATGACCGGCGCGGGATCAAGGTTTCGGCCGGGCTGCGCTCAGTCACCAATAAACGGGTTTATGCGGCGGGTGATGCAGCTGGCGGGCTGCAATTTACCCATGTTGCGGGCTATCATGCCGGGGTTATCATCCGGCCCATGCTGTTTGGCCTGCCGGCCAAGGCGCGCGACACTCATATTCCGCATGTTACCTATACCGACCCTGAGCTGGCCCATGTTGGCCTGACCGAGGCCGAGGCGCGCAAAGAATTTGGTGGCAATGTGCAGGTGTTGCGCTGGCAGTTTGACGAGAATGACCGGGCCATTGCCATGGGCAGCACCACTGGCATGATCAAGGTTATGGTCGTGCGCGGCCGCCCTGTTGGCGCCTCTATTACCGGGCCGCAGGCGGGCGAACTTATTGGCCTTTGGGCCATGGCCATAGCCAACCGGTTGAAGATGACCGCGATTGCCAATACCGTCTTGCCATATCCGACGCTAAGCGAGGTCAGTAAACGGGCGGCAGGGGCCTATTTCACCCCCAAGCTGTTTGAAAGCGGAACCGTGAAGCGAGTTGTAGGTCTGGTGCAGCGCTATTTGCCCTGACCTAAACACCAAGACAGGGCAGCTATGAAACTGATCAATTCACTCTCTGGCCGTTTCCTGATTTTGACAACTGTGTTTGTTATGTTGGCCGAGATCATGATCTTCGTGCCATCGGTTGCGCGCTTTCGCGCTGACTATCTTATGGAGCGGTTAGAGCGGGCGCAGCTGGCCTCGCTGGCGCTGTTGGCTGATGACATGCTCGACTATGATCTTGAGCGCGAATTGCTGACCAATGCTGACGTGTTCAATGTGGTTTTGCGCCGCGACGAGGTGCGGCAACTGGCGCTGTCATCGCCGATCCCATCGCCTATTGTGGCGACATATGACATGCGCGACCCGACAGCGATGCAGCTGATCGGCGAAGCCTTTGCTCAACTGCGCGAGCCTGAGGATCAGGTGATCCGGGTGATCGGCCATCCGGTCGCTGATGGCGGCTTGCTTATTGAGGTGACCATGGCCACAGCGCCCTTGCGCAGCGCCATGCTCGACTACGGCCTGCGTATCTTGCTGCTTTCGGCGGTGATATCGGTGATCACGGCGGTGATGTTGTTTATTGCGGTGCGGATCTTGCTGGTGCGGCCAATGGAAGGCGTGGTCAGCCATATCAAAAGCTATGCCGCCGCCCCTGAAGATGCGCGCACGATCATTGTGCCTTCGGCCAGTGTGACCGAGCTGCGCGCCGCCGAAGAAGCGCTGCTATCGATGCAAACCGAGCTGACAGGCGCGCTGCGGCAAAAAGAACGGCTGGCCCAGCTGGGCGGCGCCGTGGCCAAGATCAGCCATGATCTGCGCAATATTTTGACCACGACACAGCTGTTTGCTGACAGGATTGAAACATCACAAGACCCGCTGGTGCAGCGAATGTTGCCCAAGCTGCTTGGCTCTATCGGCCGGGCAGTAAACCTGTGCGAGACAACGCTGGCCTTTGGCCGGGCCGAAGAGCCGCCGCCCGCCCTGACGCGGGTGCTGCTGGCTGGGATCGTCGCTGATGTGCTCGACAGTGAACGGCTGGCGGCGGGCGACTTTGCGCTGTCTTTCGCCGAAGATATCCCCGCTGGCATGATCTTGCGCGCCGATGGTGAGCAGCTGTTTAGGGTGATTTCGAACCTTGTGCGCAACGCCCGACAGGCGATTATTGCCGGTGATAAACCCGGCGAGATCACCATAAGTGCCTGTGAAGACGACATTGCCTGGTGGGTCAGCGTGATCGATACCGGGCCGGGCCTGCCCAAACGCGCCCGTGAAGACCTGTTTCAGCCGTTTAATGCCGGCGCGCGCAAAGGGGGCTCTGGGCTGGGGCTGGTGATCTCGGCTGAGCTGATAC
>JAESRD010000261.1 GCA_016764835.1 Paracoccaceae bacterium
ATGCAGTCATATACTGTCGCGTTTCCTCTGCCGCGCAGGTTAATCGGGGTCATGGTCTGGAAAGCCAAGAAACCCGTTGCCGAGAGCATGCTCTTGCTAATAACTATCACGTTGAGGCCATGTTTCCCGATGATGTATCCGGTGGCGGCGATTTTATGAATCGTCCCGGCATGGTGGCGCTGCTAAGTTTTCTTGAAGCTCAAAAAGACAAATCCTACACCGTCATTTTTGACGATCTGAAACGCTTTGCCCGTGATACAGAATTCCATATCAAACTGCGGCAGGCCTTGGCCGCACGCGGCGCGTCTGTGGATTGCCTGAACTTCAAATTTGAAGATACGCCAGAGGGTGAATTCATCGAAACCATCATGGCTGCTCAAGGTCAATTGGAACGCAAACAAAATGGACGGCAGGTGACGCAGAAAATGCGCGCACGGCTCTCAAGCGGCTATTGGGTATTCAAGGCACCCGTTGGGTTTAGATTTGAACGTCAGGCGGCGCATGGCAATATTCTTGTCCGTGATGAGCCTATGGCCAGTATCGTTCAGGAAGCCCTAGAAGGTTACGCTGTGGGGCGCTTTGAAACTCAGGCCGAAGTGAAGCGTTATTTTGAAAGCCAGCCAGCCTTCCCGAAGAACGGGCGCGGCACGATCAATCAGCAGCGCGTCACCGATATTTTGCTGCATCCGGTTTATGCGGGCTATATCACCCATGAAAACTGGAAACTGAACTGGCTCAAAGCCAAACATGAACCTCTGATCTCACTGGCAACCTATGAGGCCATCCAAAATCGCCGTGCAGGCGTGGCCAAAGCCCCGATCCGCAAGAATCTGAACAAGGATTTCCCTTTACGCGGTTTTGTGCTGTGCAATGATTGCCAAAAGCCCCTGACTGCCTGTTGGTCACAAGGCAAGATGAAGAAATATGCCTATTACCTGTGTGATTCCAAAGGCTGTGTCAGCTACCGCAAATCCATCCCGCGCGCGCGCATGGAAGGCGAGTTTGCCGATATTCTGCGTACTCTACAGCCCACCAAGGGCCTGTTTGATATTGCCAAGGCGATGTTCAAAGATGCGTGGAATCAGCGCTCACGGCAAGCTGAGGCGATGCGGGCAACATTAAAAGCCGATGTGAAGGCAACGGAAAAACAAATCGACGGTTTGTTAGAGCGGATTATGGATGTTTCCAGCCCAACGGTGATCAACGCCTATGAGGCGAAAATCGAAAAACTGGAGCGTAACAAACGTGTTTTAATTGAAAAGCTTCAATCTGGTGACAAATCCAACGGGAGGTTTAATGAGTCTATCGAACACCAAGAACTACCTTACCATTCAAGGTGTTAGAAGGGTTTTCCAGGGGGGATAGTGAGTTGGTGCCGCTGACAGGACTCGAACCTGCTACCCCGTCATTACGAATGACGTGCTCTACCTGCTGAGCTACAGCGGCCCAAGGCGCGGCATAGCTGACTGGCTAGTGCTTTGTCCAGCCAGAGCCTTCATGCGTTGGCTTTTCGCCTTGCGAAATTTCTTCGAACTCGCCGTCAATAACCGGGCCATCAGCTGGGCCACCCATGCCATGTGGCTGGTTGTTTGGTCCTCCGGCTGGCCCTTGTGGGCCCGCGCCCATCGTAAAGCTTTTCGCCACAACCCGCTCACGTAAGCGGCCAAACACCCAAGAGCGCACACCCGGCACAAGCAGGGCAAAGCCGCAGGCATCGGTAAAGAAACCCGGCGTGAGCAGCAACGCGCCCGCGAACAGGATCATCGCCCCATGCGCCAACGGTTCTGACGGATCAGATAGATTGGAAAATGATTTTTGCAAATTACCCATCGCCTGCAAACCTTGGTTGCGCACAAGATATGTCCCGGCAAAAGCGGTGCCAACGACAATAGCCAGCACCGGCCAAAGCCCGATAAGACCGCCAACTTGAACGAACAAAGCGATCTCAATTAGCGGTATCGCCAGAAAAAGCACAAAGAGCCACATGGTAGACCTCACGAATTGCTATCAAACCTTTGGGGGCAAAGGTGGACTCGGCCCCTCCTCGCACCTACATAGGGTCGGCAGGGTGGTCCTGCCAAGGTATTGGCCAAAGTTGCCGGGGTTTTTATCCAAATGAATTCACCAATCGTACAGCTTCTCGTTCTCGCAGGGATCGCCGTTTTCCTAATATTGCGTCTTCGCGGTGTTTTAGGCACCCGCGACGGGTTTGAGAAACCAGCAGACACCCAAAGACCGGGGCAGCGCCGCGGCGCGCCCGCGCTAGAGGTGATAGAAGGCGGTCTTGACCGCGACATTACCGACCATGTGCCGGAGGGCAGCGATGCCGCCAAAGCACTGGCCGCCATGAAAACAGCCGATCCAAGCTTTAACTTGGGTGAGTTTCTCCAAGGCGCACGCGGTGCCTATGAGATGATCTTGATGGCGTTTGAGAAGGGCGAGCTGGCCGATGTGCGGCCGTTCCTGTCAGACGAAGTTTATGAGGCCTTTGCCAGCGTTGTAGAGCAGCGCGAAAAAGAAGGCCTGACCATTGAGGCCACCTTTGTCGGCATCAGTGATCTTGGTCTCAAAGACGCCGAGTTTGACCGGGCCAGTGGCGAGGGCGAGCTTGCCGTGCGCTTTACGGGTGAGCTGACATGGGCTTTGCGTGACCGTGCCGGTGAAATCATGGAAGGCAGTGCCACTGAAATCAAACGTCAAAAGGATGTTTGGACCTTTGCCCGCGTCATGGGTAGCAACAACCCAAATTGGGCGCTGGTTGCCACCGGAGAATGATCGCGGCGAGAGGCATAGCCGGCCTTTGGGCCGCGCTCTGCCTCTGGCTGGTCGCAGGGGCAGCCATGGCACAACCACAAGCAACGCTTCTCACCTACGCTGACTTAGACGGCTGGGCGCAAGACGACCACGCCGCCGCCCTCGCCGTGTTTCGCAATACTTGCGGCGATATGCGCGACACAGAGTGGCAAAACCTGTGCGATTTTGCTGCCCAAGCCGCCGAAGGGCCAACGCCCGCAGAGCGCGCCCAAAACGCCCGTACATTTTTCGAGCTGTTCTTCCTGCCGGTGATGATCACCGAAGGCGCAGACATGCTGTTCACTGGCTATTTTGAACCCGAGCTGCGCGGCGCTTTGCTGCCCGACGCGCAATATCGCTATCCGATTTATAGCCTGCCGCCCGAGCTGCCCGCCTCTGGCCCGTGGCTGACCCGGCGGCAGATCGAGCAATCGGGCCGTTTGGCCGACCGCGGGCTTGAGATCGCCTGGCTCGCCGACCCGGTCGATGCGATATTTCTGCAAATTCAAGGCTCAGGCCGGGTGCGTCTGCCCGATGGCACGGTTATTCGTGTCGGTTATGCTGGGGCAAATCGCCACCCCTATACCTCGCTGGGCCAAGTTCTAGTGCGGCGCGGTATCTACGAGCCGCATCAGGTGTCGGCCGATGTCATCCGCTCATGGGTGAGCCGCAACCCCGATGAAGGGCGGCGTCTGCTCTGGGCCAATGCCTCTTATGTGTTCTTTCGCGAAGTCACCCAAGTGCCGGCCCATCTTGGCCCGCTGGGGGCGATGAACCGCTCTGTGTCAGAGCTGCGCACCGTGGCCGTAGACCCACATTTTGCCGCTATGGGCGCGCCGGTTTGGATAGAGAAAGATGGCCCCGATCCGCTTAACAGGTTGATGACAGCGCAAGACACTGGCTCTGCAATCAAAGGCGCGCAGCGGGCTGATATATTTTATGGCACAGGCCGTTCGGCGGGCTACATTGCGGGCCGCACCCGCGCTGGTGGGCGTATGGTTCTGTTGTTGCCGGTCCAGTTGGCGCTGCTACGCCTGCAAAACCCCGAGACAGTGATCCGCTAAGCTATGCGTAAACCCAGACATCTTTCGCCCGAAGAGCGGGCCCTGTGGGACCATATCACCCGCCAAGCCACGCCGATGCATGACATGCGCCATAAGAAAGCCACCGATGGCCCGGTGATAAAGGCCAGCAACCTCGCCGCCAGACTTGATGCCAAGAGCCGGGCAAAACACCCGGTCAAAGCCAATGGTCACGGCCATATTGGCGCGCCAGCAATCGTGCCGCACCCCATGGCCCAGTTTCGCATTGGCGAGGCCGCAGACAAGCGCCACAAACCGCATAGCCTAATGAGCCCCATTCACCACCAGCTGGCCGCCCAGCCGGTGCGGATGGATGCCAAAGCCCACAAGACCATACGCCGTGGCAAGCTAAAGCCCGAGGGCCGGATAGATCTGCACGGCATGACCATGGACCAAGCCCACCCGGCGCTGACTGGTTTCATCATGGCGTCGTTTTCGCAGGGCAGGCGACTGGTGCTGGTGATCACCGGCAAGGGCAAGCTGCGCGATGAGCTGGCGCCAATGCCGGTGCGCAAGGGCCTGTTGCGGCACCAAGTACCACAATGGTTGTCTATCGCCCCGCTCGGCCCGATCGTGCTGCAAGTCACGCCCGCGCATATCCGCCATGGCGGCGATGGTGCATATTATGTCTATCTGCGGCGGCGCTAGGCGATGTTAGACGGCGGCCAAGTCGCGCTGGCCGATCCTGATGCCGGGCACGATCATCGCCGATGACAGGGCGAAAACACAGGCATAGATCCAATATTGTTGCGGCAATTCTACACCGGTTTCGATTAGCCAGCCTGACAGGCCCGGCCCAATCGCCGAGCCGAGCACCATCACCGCCGCCACCGCCGCCTTAACCGCGCCAATATGACGTGTGCCAAAATATTCTGACCAGCAGGCAGCCAGCAGGGTCGAATTTCCGCCCCCGGCCAAACCCATAAAGAAGATGCCCACCGCGCTAAACGCAAGGCTAGGCGCATAGGCATGCAGCGCAAAGGAGACCACCAGCGGCAGCTGAAACAGCGGCAATAGCCGGGCGACGCCAAACTTGTCTATCGCCCAGCCGTAAAACGCTGTTGAGCCGATAAAGGCCAATGTGCCCAGTGGGATAACCGCGACCAACGCCAGATGGTCCCAGCCCTTTACTTCGGTGAAATGCACCTGATGAAACCAGAACGCAGTGCCAAAAGCCGGAAAGGCCATAAGCGCGGGCAAGAGGCACAGAAAGAGCGGATGGCGGATCGCCTCAGCGCGGGTCCATTGGCGCCCGCCCATACCGGCACTGACCTCAGTTTTGGCCATGCTGGCCGGGGTCCGCTCGCGCCGCAGCAAAGCCGCCAGAACAGGGATCACGGCCACACAGACAAGGGCGGCCACAATCCAAAGCTGACGCCACTCATAGCTGCGCTTGAGCCAGACAAAGATTATCGGCAAAGACGCCTCGCCAATGGCAAAGCCAAACACGGCCACGGCCAGCGCCTTGCCCCGCGTGGCCACAAACCAACGGCTGATACCAACAAAGCTGACATGCGCCGCCATGCCTTGGCCAAATAGCCGCAGCGTGAAAATCACCACCGGCAGCAAGAACGCCACCCGGTTGAACGACATGAACAGACAGGCCAGCGCCAAACAGGCCAGCACCACCATGCCGAGGCTGCGAATGCGGTAGCGGTCAGCCAAGGTGCCCGCCCAGAGCATGGCAAGTGCGGCGGCGGCGGTACCTATCGTATAGATCCCGCCCCACTCGGCGTGATTAAGCCCGTATTCGGCCCGTATCTCGCCCGAAAAAATGGCGATGAAAAACGTCTGACCAAAGGCAGACATCATGGCTAAAAGCGCCCCGGCGGCCAGCCACGGGGCGTTGTCGCGCAAAAATCTAAAGTAGTTCAATGCGCGCGCCTTTCAGGTGGGTGCAGGGGTTACAAAACGTAGCGACTTATATCGGCCGAGCGGCTCAGCTCACCCAGATATTTCTCTACGAATTCAGCATTTACGGTGATCGCTTCGCCGCCCCTATCGGGCGCGGTAAAGGAAAGTTCTTCGAATACCCTCTCCATAACCGTATAAAGCCGCCGAGCGCCAATGTTTTCGAGGCTTTCATTCACTTCGGCTGCAATCCGGGCCAATGCGGCTATGCCGTCTTCGGTAAATGTCACCGTCACATCTTCGGTGCCCATCAGCGCCGAATATTGCCGGGTCAGCGCATTATCGGTCTCAGTGAGAATACGCACAAAGTCATGTTCGGTCAGGGCGCGCAGCTCAACACGTATCGGCAAACGCCCCTGTAGCTCTGGCAACAGGTCTGACGGTTTGGCAATGTGAAACGCGCCAGAGGCGATGAACAACACATGGTCCGTGCGCACCGGCCCGTGCTTGGTGCTCACGGTCGTGCCTTCGATCAGCGGCAACAGATCGCGCTGCACGCCTTCGCGGCTGACATCGCCGCCGCGCGCATCAGAGCGGGCACAAACCTTGTCGATCTCATCGAGGAAAACAATGCCGTTTTGCTCGACATTGTCAATCGCTGTGCGGGTTACGGCCTCATCGTCCAACAGTTTGTCGGCCTCTTCGCCGATCAACATATCATAGCTCTCCGCCACGGTTAGCTTCTTGCGGGTGGTGCGGCCACCAAAGGCCTTGCCCAGCATTTCGCCAATATTCATGCCCGGCATCATCCCCGGCTGACCGGGGATCTCAAAGCCACCCATCGGCGCGCTATCAGCCATTTCCAGCTCAATGATTGTATCATCCAGCTCGCCCGACTGTAGTTTCTTGCGAAACATATTGCGGGTGCCTTCGCGGGCATCCGTGCCGGCAATCGCCTCAATCACGCGCTCCTCAGCTGCGGCTTGGGCGCGGGCCTTCACGTCTTCGCGCATCTGCTCGCGGGTTTGCAAAATAGCCACATCAACCAGATCGCGGATAATCTGCTCAACATCGCGGCCCACATAGCCAACTTCGGTAAACTTGGTCGCCTCGACCTTGAGAAACGGCGCGCGGGCCAGCTTGGCCAACCGGCGCGATATCTCGGTTTTGCCAACGCCGGTTGGCCCGATCATCAAGATGTTCTTGGGGTAGACCTCGTCGCGCATATCTGCGCTGAGCTGTCCGCG
>JAESRD010000262.1 GCA_016764835.1 Paracoccaceae bacterium
AGCTGGGCGCCGACCTGCCAAGCCACATTGTCATCCAAGCCATGGGCGTTGATGCCGAGGCCTTCGCTCGGCCCGCGCCTTATGCCCCCACCGGCAAAGCGCTCCAGCTGTTTTCCTGCGGACGGCTCAATCTGGTCAAAGGTCACCAAGACCTGCTCGCTGCTGTGGTCCGGCTGCGCAAAGCGGGCCGCGATGTGCATCTCGAAATTGCCGGTGAAGATGACGATGGCGGCACAGGTTTCCGGGCCGTGCTCGAGGCCAAGATCATTGAGTTGGGCCTGCAAGATCACGCGACGCTGCTCGGCGCGATTGATGCGCAAACCGTGCGGCGCAAACTCTGGGCGGCGGATATTTTTGTGCTGGCCAGCTGGGCTGAGCCGCTTGGCGTGGCGCTGATGGAGGCGATGGTGGCGGGCGTGCCGACCATTGGCACCAATGCCGGTGGTGTGGCTGAGCTGATCACTGACGGGGTTGATGGGCTGCTGGCCCGCCCGGCTGACGCTGATGATTTGGCGCAGACAATAGCGCGGCTGGCTGATGATCCGGCTCTGGCCGCGCGCCTCTCTGCGGCGGGCGCGGCGCGCATTCGCACAGATTTTCATTCGGCGCGGGGGGCCGAGGCCTTGCTCAAAGCACTGGATGAGACGCTAGGGTAGCGTCAGGCTGCCGCCGCCGGCAAACTCGACCTGTTCAACGCCGAGCAGATGCACCGTCGCAGGCCCGGTCAGCACGGTCACCCCGCCCATCTGGGTCAGCGCGTATTCGGCCGCCTGCCCCGGTAGAACCGCAATGACGTGGCCCGCGCCGCCGCTCAGCCGGTCATTGCCGCCGCCCGACAGCAGCCGGTCATCGCCCGCGCCGCCGATGAGAAAATCACGCTGCGCGGTGCCAGTAAGCGTGTCAGCCTCCGGCCCGCCATGTAGCGTGATCCCATGGGCAAAGGCCCCATCGCGCCCGCCTTCAACGGCCAGCGCATTGGCCGCCAGCACCGCGTCCCAGCGCGGGTTGCTATCGCCGCGGTAGCGCAGCCCGCCCCAGCTGCCCCATTTGGACGGCACCGCCGTGTCGACGAACACAGTGAACGGCCCGACATCACCCAAGTCCCGCCATGCGGCGAACAGGTCGGTATAAAGCGCAGCCATCTCGGGCGCATAGTTGAAGCTCGTGAAGGCCGCCGTCAGCGCGTCATCGTTGATGACTTCGCCCTGCCCGGTCACATGGGTGCCGCCCTCATAGGTGACGAGTTGCAGCCCGTATTGGTTGGCAATATTCGCATGATACGGCCACAAAACCTCGGTCAACTCGGCAAACGAACCGGCCCGCAACGTGGCAGCCGCTTGTTCATTGACCACACCGCCGGCCACCCACTGGCGCAGTGTGCTGGCGTTTTCAGCCGCGCCCAGCTCATGGCCAAAATAGCCGGTTACGGCATAGGCATCAAAGCTGGCCGCAGGGGCCGCGCGGCCCTCGGCCACGGCCAGTGGGGCTGTCAGCAGCGGCTCTTCGAGGCCGAGCCAGCCGGTATGAACTGACACGACACGGACCAGACCGGGGCCGTCACTGCCCGCAAATTCTTGCGCCCAGATGTCAGCCACCTGCGCCGCGCGCAGCCCAGCATATTGCATCCATGCATCATCGCCGGCCCGTCTGCCCCAGCGGGCGCGGGCCTCATCTTGCGCCCAAGCGGCTTGCTCAAATATGAAGTTCCACACTTCGTTGGACCATTCGGCGTAAACCACCAGCTGCGGGGCAAGATGGCTGTGCACATAGCTGGCAAAGCCCGCAACATAGGCGTCATCGGCCCGGTGCGGCAGGGTGAACCACGGGTCAGCGCCAACCAGATTGGCCAGATCGACCATCACCTCAAGCGGCACACCGCGCCATGCATAGCTGAAATCGCTGGGCAAGGGGCGGTCAGCATAGTGCTGCTGGGGCGAGCCATTGGTCATCATCCAGTCCATAAACCGCAGGCTGCGGAACTGGGCGATGGAGGCAACAAAGCCGGGGTCGAACACCGCGCCGAGCGCCATGAGCGGCTCAAAATTGGCGCGAAACACCTCGATATCGCGGATCGGGTCGCTGGCCGATGTCTCACGTATGGCAATGCCGACAAGGCCGTCGCCGGGCGCGAAGGTGAAACTGGCACTCTGGGTGGCGCGCTGTAGTTCCGACACAGCACCAGACAGCTCGACCACGCCGTGGCCCTTCCAGCGGATAATGTAACGGCCAGCGGCGGCGGTGAGCTGCTCTGGAAGGTCGGTCAGGATTAGGGTTTCAAGATGGGTCACTTCGGGCGGGATCGCCAGCGGCCAGCCGTCTGGGCCAAGGTAGCCCTCGGCCAGCAAACGCTCAAAACTGTAGCCGCCCCATTGGCCGGGCAGATGGCCGATCCAAGGCCGAGCCGATTTCATCTGGTCGATGAACGGCATTTGGGTTGACCAGTCGGCGATGCCGCTCAGGCCGACGCCGAGCGCCGGATGCGCGGTTTGGGGGCTGGGTGACGTAAAGGCAGGCTGAGGGGCGCTGAGAGGCGCTGTTTCGGCCGCCTGTGGCGCTTGAGGCGGGGGCGCTACCTGCGCTTGGGCCACCTCGCCGGTGGCGGCGGTAAATATCGCATCGGCGATCTGGCGGTAATTGGTGACAATGAGCGGGTCGATGCTGGCCGAAAGGGCCACCGGCGGCGCGGGCTGGCCGTAGAGCGACGCGTAGCTGGCCATTGCCGCCAACAGGTAGAAGTTTGGCGTGCCATGTGGCGCATCATCAACAAACAGATCGAGCGGTTCGAGATGTTCGATATGGGCGAGGGCTGCGGGGGCGAACACAGCGCTGGCGATGGGCATGAGGCTGATGTCAGCCTCGGGGCGGGCGGCGCGCAGAGCGGTGACGAGGGCCAGATGCCAGTCATGGAACTCGCCCAGATTATAGGTGCGGTAGCGGCGCATGGCCCGGCCACCGGGCGGAAAGCCACGGATGAAGCCCGACATATCGGCCCAGCCTTCATAGATGAAAATGCGGGCTTGCGGGGCGGCATTGAGCGCGCGGTCAACGGTGGCGAGGGCGGCGGAATAGGGCGAGGCGCCATCGGGGTTGTCGCCATCATAAGCCGCATCAGGCCGCTGATACTGCACAAAGTTGGCCGGGGTTATGACAAAGCTGTCAAACCGGGCCGAGGCGAAACGAGCGCCCTCGGGCCATGCTGATGTGACACCGCCAAACGACCAATTGGCGGCGGGGGGGGCGCTGGCAAAGTCGCGCATAAAGCCCCATTGGCCATCGGCGGCAAAACTGTGGCCACCGGCGCGGGCCATTTGCGCCAACCATGGCAGAATGGCGGTCTCGTCACTGTCGCTCAGATGATGAACAAGGCTGTTGCCCCAGAAATAGACCCGTCGCTCTTCGGCCCGCAAGCCGGAGGTGCAGAGCAGCACCAACAGGGAGACGAGGCTAAGAAGCCGCATGGTTTTTATTTGGCTGCGGCGCGTCTTGTTGCCCGGCCTCGGGGCGAGCGGCGTCGGGATGCGCCGCATCGGGCGGCACAAGCGAAAAGTCTGGCCGGGGCAGCTCTTTGTCGAGCACCCAGTCGTAAATTTTGGCGATTTTTGCAGCCTTGGCCGCCCAAGTGAAATGCTCAAGCACCACGGCGCGGGCCCGACAGCCCGTAGCCATGACCTCAGCCGGGTGGGCAGCCAGACGGCGCAGCGCGCCACGCAGCCCGGCCACAATCTCTTCGCGAGTGCCGAGCGGCAGCTTATAGCCGGTATCGTCTTGGACCAGTTCAGCCGGGCCAGCATAATCAACGATCAGCGGCGCCAAGCCCATAGCCATGGCCTCTAGCACAACACCGCCGCCAAATTCGCGGATAGACGGGAATGCCAGCAGAGTGTTCTGCCCGGCAATCTCGGCGACATTTTCATGCTCGACCCAGCCATGAAAGCGCACAGCATGGGCGACATCGCCGCGCGCCACTTGCGCTTGCAGCTCAGGCAAGAGCGGGCCGTCGCCGATCATATCGAGGCTCATGATGCCTTCTTGCAGCAGGGGCATTGCCGCTTCAATCAGCATGTCGGGGCCTTTATAGGGCACCATGCGGCCGATGAAACAGGCGCGCAAAGGGCCGGCGCCCGGCACCGCGTCCGCCCGTTCAGGTGGGGCGGAGAACTGCGCCGGATCTATGGCGTTCTCTGGCAACCAGATCACTTTGTTGCGGTGTTTTTTCGGCACCTCAGAGGCGGTGTGATACGAGCCTGCGATGATTGCATCAGCATGGTTGAGCGTGGCGCGCCGCCACGGCAACATGCGGTAGGCACCGCGCAGATAGGAGAGATATTCTTTCTCGGCATGACGCTCTGCATTAAATTCGCGTGGCCATGGCACACCGCCATTAAGAGGGCCGACCACAAATGGCACGCCTATTTTATTTAGTTTTTTGGCCAGGTAACTCGGGGCCGTTGGGCTAACAGGGGTTATTC
>JAESRD010000263.1 GCA_016764835.1 Paracoccaceae bacterium
GATGTGATCAAAACTAAAGCTCACCGGCACGCAAATCTCTTCGCATACGCCAATCTGCAATTGGCCGCTTAGGTGGATTGGTGCGCTGCTGTCGGCAACCGATATCTCTATCGGCAGGGTGACTTGGCCCGCATAGCCAATAGACTGCATGCCGCTTTGGTTGAACACTTGTGGTACCGGCCAGTGAAACTGCGCAGCTTGGATGTTTTGCGAGCCTTCCCAGGTGACAACAGGCGGTATGCCGGCCTCACCCGGCGCGCGCCAATAAGTTTTCCACCCCGGTGCGAGGTCGATCTGGAAAGCGGCAAAATGCTGGCCGTTGGCGGCGCGGTAGCCGGGCAAGACCCGCAGCGACACGACATCGGCCACTTCCCAAGCGGCGGCGGGGGCGGCGCAGAGCGCCAAACATGCCGCTGTGAGCAGATTGCGCATATTACGCATCCTCTTCGATAAGGGCTGTGAGCAAGGCGATAGCAGCGGGGGCGGCCCAGTCGGCCTCGCCCTGAGGCGGCCAATCTCCAGCCCTTCGCGGTTGATCACAACAGTCACCGGCAGACCGAGCACACCCATATCGCGCGAAAGCGCTTGGCGCAGGTCAGTATGCAGCGGCAGGTTTGTTACCCCAGCTTGGGCAAAGAAGTTGGCCATGGCCGGGGCCGGGTTGCGGCCACTGGCGATGGTCAGCACGATAAAATCATCGCTGCCCAAAGCGGCCTGCAAAGCATCAAGCGTCGGCATCTCTTCGCGACACGGCGCGCACCATGTGGCCCAAAAGTTGAGCACAACAACCCGGCCCTCATAGCCGCTCAGGCGCAGGGCGCCGCCGTATTCGGCCGTAAACTCTACGTCCGACACGGCACGCGGCTCTGAATGCACGGCCAGCTTGCGCATGTCATCCACCAAATAGGGGGCCAGATCAACCGGCTCACCGGCAGCAGTGTTTGCACCGGCGGTGAGGGCAAGATAAAGAGCAGCAGACCAAAGCTTGCGCATATTCGTTTCCTAAAAAGGACCAACCATGAGTAATTCCTCCAATGCCATGTGGGGCGGGCGTTTTGCCGCCGGTCCGGATGCGATCATGGAGGCGATAAACGCCTCGATCTCATATGACCAACGATTTGCCCGGCAAGACATAGAAGGGTCGCGTGCCCATGCCGCAATGTTGGCAGCACAAGACATTATTACTGATAAAGATGCTGAGGCGATCAGGGAAGGCCTGCTCACCGTATTGTCAGAAATTGAGGGCGGAACTTTTGAGTTTAAGCCTGCTTTGGAAGACATTCACATGAATGTTGAAGCGCGGCTGACAGAAATTATTGGCCCGCAAGCCGGGCGTTTGCACACGGCACGCAGCCGCAATGACCAAGTGGCGTTGGATTTTAGGCTCTGGGTGCGCGACCAATGCGACGCGATCCAGCCCGCCTTGGCCGGGTTGCAAAAGGCGCTTCTGGGGCAGGCCGAGGCCGGGGCTGACCATGTCATGCCGGGCTTCACGCACCTTCAGGTCGCCCAGCCCGTAACATTTGGCCACCATATGCTGGCCTATGTCGAAATGCTGTCACGTGACGCCGCCCGCTTTGCCGATGCCCGCAAGCGGATGAATTTTTCGCCGCTGGGGGCTGCGGCCCTCGCCGGCACCTCCTTCCCGATTGACCGCCACGCCACAGCCAAAGCGCTGGGCTTTGACGGGCCAATAGGTAATTCGCTTGATGCCGTGGCCGACCGTGACTTCGCGCTCGAATTTTTGGCCGCCGCCACCATCTGCGCCATGCATCTGAGCCGACTGGCTGAAGAGCTGGTGATCTGGTCCACCGCGCAGTTTCGCTTTGTTGCCATGTCTGACCAGTGGTCGACCGGCTCCAGCATTATGCCGCAAAAGCGCAACCCTGACGCCGCCGAGCTGATCCGCGCCAAGATTGGCCGGATCATGGGCGCGAATGTGGCGTTGTTGACGGTGATGAAGGGACTGCCGCTGACCTATTCTAAGGACATGCAGGAAGACAAAGAGCAGGTCTTTGACGCGGCTGATAACCTGATGCTGGCCATTGCCGCCATGACAGGCATGATTGAGACCATGACCCCAAATCCCGAAGTGATGAAAGCCGCCGCTGCGACCGGCTTTAGCACGGCCACTGATCTCGCCGACTGGCTGGTCCGCGAGCTTGGCCTGCCATTTCGCGAGGCGCATCATATTACCGGGGCGCTGGTAGCGGTGGCCGAGGCGCAGGGCTGCGATCTGCCAGACCTGAGCCTTGCGCAGATGCAAGAGGCGCACGCTGCCATAACCGACGGTGTGTTTGCGGTGCTGGGCGTCGAGAACTCGGTTGCCAGCCGCATGTCATATGGCGGCACCGCGCCGACACGGGTGCGCGAACAGATCGCCAAATGGCGCGAGGCGCTCGGGTGATCCGGGCGCTGGCGTTGCTCATGGCGCTGGGCGGGCTGGTCGGCTGCGGAGCTGACGGCGCGCCGGTCGCACCAATGGCTGCGCAGTAGGGTTCCCATCGCTGAATGATCTGATATTGGGGATTACCGGCATCAGGAGGCCAAGATGGACCACTTTCTCTACAAGAACGGTGAACTTTGCGCCGAAGACGTGCCGATAGCGCAGATTGCTGCCGCCGTTGGCGCGCCTTTCTACGTTTATTCATCGGCCACACTGGTGCGCCATATCAACCTGTTTGATGAAGCGCTGCACGGCATGCCGCACCAAGTGTTCTATGCGATGAAGGCTTTGTCCAACATCGCCGTGCTCAAGCTGCTTGGCGAGCAGGGCGCGGGCATGGATGTGGTCTCGGTTGGCGAATATCACAAGGCCAAGGCGGCGGGGATTTCGGGCGATATGATCGTGTTCTCTGGCGTTGGCAAAACCCGCGAAGAGATGCGCGTGGCGATTGAGGGCGGCATCCGTCAGTTCAATATTGAGAGCGAGCCTGAAATGGTGGCGCTCTCAGAAGTCGCCACATCTTTGGGCGCAACCGTTCCGGTGACCATCAGGATAAACCCCGATGTTGACGCCAAGACCCATGCCAAAATCGCCACCGGCAAGTCGGAGAATAAGTTTGGCATCCCCATTGCGCGGGCCCGCGAAGTTTATGCGCTGGCGGCTAGCATGCCGGGGCTGCGCGTGGTCGGTATCGACGTGCATATCGGCAGCCAGCTGACCGATCTTGCGCCGTTTGAAGCCGCCTATCGCAAAGTGGCCGAGCTGACGCATGCGCTGCGCGCCGATGGCCATGAGATCAGCCGTCTTGATCTGGGCGGTGGCCTTGGCATCCCCTATGCCCGTTCAAATGAAGCCCCACCTTTGCCGATAGAATATGGCGAAGTGATCCGCCGCACAGTCGGCGATCTTGGCTGCGAGATTGAGGTCGAGCCGGGGCGGCTGGTGGCGGGCAATGCCGGGCTGCTGGTGTCTGAGGTGATCTACGTCAAGGAAGGCGAAGACCGGAAGTTCCTGATCATCGATGCGGCGATGAATGACCTGATCCGCCCGGCCATGTATGAGGCGCATCATGACATCATCCCGGTTGTCGAACCCGCGCCCGGTACGCTGAAGCAAGCCTATGATATCGTTGGCCCAATCTGCGAATCTGGCGATACATTTGCCAAATCGCGCGAGCTAGCGCCGCTGGTGGCGGGCGATCTTGTCGCTTTTCGCTCTGCCGGGGCATATGGCGCAGTCATGGCCAGCGAGTATAATTCGCGGCCCCTCATCCCAGAAGTGCTTGTGAACGGGGATCAATTTGCGGTTATCCGCGCAAGGCCAAGCTTTGACGAAATGATAAATCGCGATAGCATACC